>DATDBL010000400.1:0-14938 GCA_036524855.1 Aldersonia sp.
GCCGGGAACCGGGTCGAGCGCACCCGCTTCGAAGACGTCGAGATCGTGGTCGATCGCGGTCACCGCGCGCTCCTCCCCCGGCCGTTTCGGGGGACGCTACCGGCCTCCTCCGACATTTCTGCTGGTGACGCACCGTGTTTCGTCACGGTGACGAATCCGAAAGTGTGCTCACCTGGGGTTTCGGGGATGCAGGTTCGCTAACGGTATTTATCAGCACTCACCCCGCACAAACCCGGAGTGACAACAGTGGCCTCAGCCGACGCCTCCGGATCTCAGTTCGCACGGTGATCGAGGGGTCGAGCTCGGCGAGGACGACACGGACGGTGTGGTGGCGGTCGCGCGGGTCAGGCGCGGCGCGATGTCCGGCGGTGGTGGCGGGCGTTGGACCTGGACCGCGGCGCGGGTGTGGCTGGGGTCGACGACACGGTGGCGTCGCTGGCCGCGGCGTGCTCGAAAGCCATCGCGCTACCCGACCGAGCGTCCGCTCAGAACCCCCGCACCCCGGCGACGTCGATGAGCACCGAGACTGAGTAGTCGCGGGCGAACCGGCCGATATCGCCCGAGACACTGACCATCGACGCCTCGTACTTGTCCAGATAGGGCTGGTAGGCGTCGGCGGCCGGGTGGTCGGGGGCGACGCGCGCGACGCCGCGGAGCACGACGATATCGCCCCCCTCGCGGGTCGAGTTGAAGTGCAGCGCCACGTTGGGGTTGCGCGCGATGTGCCGCAGCCGATGCGCGCCGGCGCCGGAGTAGACGAGCAGACGTGGGTCTTCCCACAGGAACCACACCGGGTTCGGCGCCGGCGTGCCGTCCGCGCCCATCGACACGAACCAGATCACCCGGTCCTCGCGAAGCCGAGACCGAACACGTTGGCCGAAATCGGAATTCGGGTCCGGCAGCACGTTCGGCATCCGATCATCCCCTCTCGTCGGTCCACGCCAGCAGGTCGTCGACGCGCCAGGTATTGACGATACGGTCCGGCTCGATACCCACCTCGCTGGCGCGTTCGCACCCGTTGCCCTGCCAGTCCAGTTGGCCGGGCGCGTGCGCGTCGGTGTCGATGCTGAACAGACATCCGGTGTCGTAGGCGAGGCGCAGGAGCCGCATCGGCGGGTCGAGGCGCTCGGGCCGGCTGTTGATCTCGACAGCGGTGTCGAACTGGCGGCACGCCTCGAACACGATCTCCGCGTCGAACTTCGACTCCGGGCGCGTGCCCCGGCCACCCGTGACGAGCCGGCCGGTGCAGTGCCCGAGCACGTCGACGAGCGGGTTCGCCACCGCCCGCACCATTCGCTCCGTCATCACGTCCGCCTCGGCGCGCAGCTTCGAATGCACGCTCGCGACGACGACGTCGAGTTCGGCGAGCAGATCCTCCTGCTGGTCGAGCGAGCCGTCCTCGAGGATGTCGACCTCGATGCCGGTCAGCACCCGGAACGGCGCGAGCTCGGCGTTCAGTGCGGCCACCACGTCGAGTTGCTCGCGCAGCCGCTCCGGCGACAGCCCGTTCGCCACGGTCAGCCGCGGCGAATGGTCCGTGAGCGCGCAGTACTCGTGGCCGATCGCCGCGGCGGTGCGCATCATCTCCGCGATCGGGCTGCCGCCGTCCGACCAGTCCGAATGGGTATGCAGGTCACCGCGAATCGCGTCACGCAGGCCCGAGGTGTCGCCCGCCCCGATCGGCGCCGCGGCCGCCTTCAACTCGGTCAGGTACGCCGGTTCCTCCCCCCTGCACGCCGCCTCGATCACCGCCGCCGTCTTCGGGCCGATCCCGCTCAACTGGGTCCAGCTGTGCGCGCGTTCGTGCGCGGCGCGTTCGGCGGGGCTCAGCCGCTCGACGACGTCGGCCGCCCGCCGGAACGCCTTGACGCGGTGCGTCTCGGCGCGTGAGCGTTCGAGCCAGAACGCGACCTCCCGCAGCGCCTCGACCGGATCCATGAATCCCGTTACGACCTGCTGTACTTGATGAACGCCACACCGTCGGCGAACACCCGGCTGGTGTTCACGTGGAAGTACACCGGGTCGACGTGGCGCCCGTGCCCGAACAGCGGCCGGCCGCTGCCGAGCACAACCGGATAGTGCTTGAGGAAAATCTGGTCGATCTCCGGCAGCAGGTGGTGTGCCAGCTCACCACCACCGCACAGCCAGATACCAAGTCCACGTTCCTTTTTGAGCTCCCTTACCTTGTCGAGCGGATCATCGGCGATCAACTCGACCTCGGGATCGGGATTCGCGAGCAGTGTCGTCGACGCGACGAACTGGCGCAGGTGCGAGTACGGGCTCGACGTCCCGGTCTTCACGCCGAAATCGTGGGTCTTGCGCCCCATCACGACGGTGTCGAAAGTGATGTTCTCGCTTTCGATTCCGAGCGACGCCCGCACCCTCGTGGGCAGCGTCTCCGGGTACTGCGCGATGATCGCAGGCCCGTGGTCGCCACCGACGGGGAAGAAGTCCACCGAGCCGTCGTCGGCGGCGATGAACCCGTCGAGGGTCGCTGCGACGAAATAGGTCAGCTTGCGCATCCGGTCCTCCCGAATCTTCCCCGTCGCTTCGCGCGCCCGGACGACGTCGTCCGGGCTGTCGCATTCCAGTGGCTTCACCCTCGACGGTAGCCGTGGAATCGCCGCTGTGCAGGCAGTTCGCTCAACCACGAACCCAACCACGAACCGCGCGCGGTCGCGGCTGGCAGCGCGGGCACGAGTAGGACGAGCGGTTCATGAACCGTTCCCGCCGGATCGGCGCCCCGCACCGCCGGCACGGTCGGTCTTCGCGACCGTAGACGGCCAGCGACCGCTCGAAGTACCCCGACTGGCCGTTGACGTTGACGTAGAGCGCGTCGAAGGACGTTCCGCCCTGCGCAAGGGCCTCCCCCATCACCGCGTACACGTCGTGCAGCAGCGCCCGCAGCCGCGGCCGGGTCTGCTTGTCGGTGAGCCGCGCGCCGTGCAGCTTCGCCCGCCACAGCGCCTCGTCGGCGTAGATGTTGCCGATCCCGGAGACGACAGTCTGGTCGAGCAGGGCGCGTTTGACCTCGGTGTGCTTGCGGCGCAGCACGCTCACCACGTTCTCGACGTCGAAGAGCGGATCGAGGGGGTCGCGCGCGATGTGGGCGACGGGTTCGGGCACCACGGTCCCGTCCACCTCCACCAGCGGTGCGAGTGCCCAGCCGCCGAACGTGCGCTGGTCGATGAAGCGCAGTTGGGCGCCGTCGTCGAGGGTAGCGACGATATGCGCGTGCTTTTCCCGGGGCGCATCGGCGGCCTCGACGAGCATCTGCCCGCTCATCCCGAGGTGCACGACGACCGCCTCGTCAGCACCGTCGAGGTCGAGCCAGAGGAACTTGCCGCGGCGTCGGGCGGCGGTCACGGCGCGGCCCGTCAGCCGCGCGGCGAGGTCCGCGCCACCGGGCAGGTGCCGGCGCACGGAACGCGGATGGGTCACCTCGACACGGTCGAGGGTGTGTCCGACGACGTGGTCGGCGAGGCCGCGGCGGACGACCTCGACCTCGGGGAGTTCGGGCACGTTGTCAGTCCGACGATTCGGACCCGTTCGGCGCGAGCGCGGCCCACGCGGAGCTGGCGGCCTTCTGCTCGGCTTCCTTCTTGGAGCGGCCGACCCCGGTCCCCATCGCGGATCCGTTGACGATGACGGTGGCGGTGAACTGCTTGTCGTGATCGGGGCCGGTGGCGGTGATCTCGTAGCTGGGGACGGTCGCGCCGATCTCGGCGGCCAGTTCCTGGAGGCTGGTCTTCCAGTCGAGGCCGGCGCCCATCTTCGGGGCCCGCTCGAGCAGGTCGCCGAACAGGGTGAGCACGACGCGACGCGCGACCTCGATGCCCTGCTGCAGGTGGACCGCGCCGAGCAGCGACTCCATGCCGTCCGCGAGGATGCTGGGCTTGTCGCGGCCTCCGGTCAGCTCCTCACCCTTGCCGAGCAGCAGGTGCGCGCCGAGGCCGCCGTCGCCGAGCCCGCGCGCCACCTCGGCGAGCGCGTGCATGTTGACGACGCTGGCACGCAGCTTCGCCAGCTCACCCTCGGCTTTGTCGGGGTGGCTGAGGTAGAGCTGTTCGGTGACGCAGAGGCCGAGCACCGAATCCCCCAGGAACTCGAGGCGCTCGTTGGTGGGCAGCCCGCCGTTCTCGTACGCGAACGAGCGGTGGGTGAGAGCGAGCGTCAACAGCGCCGGCTCGAGGTCGACGCCAAGGGCGTCGAGCAGCGGTGCATGATCGACGTCGGGCTTGCCCACAGGCGCTGCCACTAGTAGGCGGCAGTGACCTGACGGCCCTTGTAGGTGCCGCACGAGGGGCACGCCGTGTGCGGGAGCGTCTTCTGACCGCAGCCCCGGTTCGGGCAGGTGATCAGGGTGGGCGCAGTGGTCTTCCACTGGCTGCGGCGCGACCTGGTGTTGGAACGCGACATCCGGCGTTTGGGGACGGCCACTTCTACTTCTCCTTTACGGGTGCATCAGGTTCGTTGCGGGTGACCTCGCCGAATTTGGCCGCGAGCCCAGCCCAGCGAGCATCCAGTATCTCATGCCGGTGGTCGGATCCGGCAATCGCCAAGGGCACGCCGCACTCGGCGCACAGCCCCGGGCAATCCTCGCCACACAGTGGCTGCAGCGGCAGACCGAGGACGACGGCGTCCACCACGGCCGGCTCGAGGTCGACGTGGTCGTCGACCACGCGGTACACCTCGCCCTCCTCGGTGGTCTGCTCGGTCGCGCTGTGCGGATAGGCGAACAACTCGGTGATCGGCAGTTCGACGGTGTCGTCGAACGACTCGAGGCAGCGGGCGCATTCGCCGACGACGTCAGCGCGGACGGTGCCGGTGACGAGAACGCCCTCCGAGACCGCCTCGAGCCGCACGTCGAGGTCGATCTCGCCGCCCGCCGGGATGGCGATGAGGTCCGGGCCGATCCGTGACGGCGCCGCGACGGTGCGTTGGATCTCTTTCATAGTGCCCGGGCGCCGCCCCAAGCTGCGGGTTTCCAGCACGAAGCCCGCGTCGGCGTGGCGACGCGTGCGAGCAGGCATGGCGGAGCTCCATGGGTCCAGCGGGGATTTGGGCAACCACTCCACAGTACGCGAGCACGACGGGCGTGCCCAAATCGCGAGCTAGCGGCGGTAGTCGCCGGCGTACTCGGGCACCCCGTTGCCGGTGCGCAACTGCTGACGCCCGCGGCCCACCGAGCGGATCGTCGAGTTGAGCAGTTCCTCGAACTCGGCGAGCTTGGTATCGACGTAGAGGTCGCATTCGCTGCGTAACCGGTCCGATTCGGCGTGCGCCGCGTCGATGACCCGGGCCGACTCGGCGTGCGCGGTCTGCACCACCTCCGCCTGCGACACCAGGCGCTGCTGCTCCGCGGTGCCGTCGGCGACGGAGCGCTCGTAGGCGGCCTTACCGGTCTCGATCATCCGGTCGGCCTCGCTGCGGGCCCGTTCGGTGACCATCTCGTACTCGCGGTTGGCATCGTCGACGCGGCGCTGCCCCTCAGCGGCGGCGTCCGCGACCAGCTGATCGCCGTGTGCCTGCGCTTCCGCGACCATCCGGTCCGCCTTGTCCTTGGCCTCGGCGAGGATGCGGTCGGCGTCGTCGCGGGCCGACCCGATGGTGTGGTCGGCCTCGGAGTTCGCGTGGTCGACGGTCTGCTCCGCGGTGGAGCGGGCGTCGCCGATCAGCTTGTCGCGGTGGTCGAGCACGTCCTGGGCGTCGTCGAGTTCGCCCGGGATCGCCTCGCGGACGTCGTCGAGTAGGTCGAGGACGTCCCCGCGGGGCACCACGCAACTACGGGTCGGCGGAATTCCGCGCGCCTCCTCGACGATCGCAACCAACTCGTCGAGCGCCTCGAATACTCGGTACACAGGCACACCCCAATCATCGCGACACCAGTTGGCGCCCAGTCTGCCTGGAATCCGAGCGCGTGCGACGTTGCCGACCCCGGTGTGTCGGTTTCGATCGGGTTTCTTCGCCGCAAGCTTGGTCAGAGCTTCCCGAGCCGGTCGAGCAGGCGGTCGAGCACCTTCGGCGGCAGCATCCCGGAGACGTCGCCGCCGTACGTCGCGACCTCCTTGACCAGCGAGCTCGACAGGTAGCTGTAGGTCGGGTTGGTCGCGATGAACAGCGTGTCGACGCCGGTGAGCTTCTGGTTCATCTGCGCCATCTGGATCTCGTAGTCGAAGTCGTTGGCGCCGCGCAGGCCCTTCACGATCGCCGTCATGCCCTTGTCGCGCGCGAAGTCGACCAGCAGGCCCTGCCACGCGGCGACCTCGACGTTGCCCAGGTCGGCGGTGGATTCGGCGAGCATCTCGATCCGCTCCTCGACGGTGAACAGGCCCTTCTTACTGGGGTTGATCACCACCGTCACGATGATCCGATCGAACTGCGCGGCGGCCCGGCTGATGACGTCGAGGTGGCCGTTGGTGACGGGATCGAACGAGCCTGGGCACACGGCACCGGTCATGCTGGGACCGTATCAGTCCGTGCCGGATCCGCCGTAGCTGGCCAACTCGATCCGGGTCTCGCCGTAGCTTCGCGGTGCCTCGACGTCGAACCCGGGCGGCCAGTCGATCGGCTCGGAACGGGTGGCGCGCTCCACCGCGACCAGGCAGCCGGACCGCAGCCAGCCGTGCGCGATCAGCGCGGCCAGATCGGTGGCGACGGACTCCGCGGCCAGCGCGTACGGCGGGTCGGCGAACACAATGTCGTAAGGGCCGTAGGGCTCCGCCGGTCCCGCCGCCAGCACCGCCCCCACCGACGCCAGCATCACCTGGGCGCCCGGCAGCCCCAGATCGGCAACGTTGCCGCGCAGCACCGTCGCCGCACGCCGGTTCGACTCCACCAGCAAGGCGTGCGCCGCCCCGCGGGACAACGCCTCGAGCCCCAGCGCCCCCGACCCCGCGTACAGGTCGAGAACCCGCGCCCCGTCGAGGCCGATGCGCGCGCCGACGGCGCTGAACAGCGCCTCGCGCACCCGGTCCGAGGTGGGCCGGGTGCCCGCGGGCGGCACGCGTAGGCGGCGTCCGCGGGCGGTGCCGGCGACGATGCGGGTCAAACCGAGGCGGACTCTTCGGCGACGTTCACCACGGCGAGCAGGTCACCGCCCTCGACCTGCTGGACGGGCGCGATCGCGACGCGGTTGACGAGGCCGCCGCGCGGGGTGGTGATCGCGGCCTCCATCTTCATGGCCTCGATGGTGCCGATGGTGTCGCCGGAGGAGATCTTGTCGCCCTCGGCGACGGTGAGGGTCACCACGCCGGCGAACGGGGCGGCGATGTGGCCGGGGTTGTTCTTGTCGGCCTTCTCCGCGGCGGGCACCTCGCTGGCGATGGACCGGTCACGCACGGTGACCGGGCGCAGTTGCCCGTTGATGATGCACATCACGGTGCGCATGCCGCGCTCGTCGGGGTCGGAGATGGCCTCGAGCCCGATGAGCAGGGTGACGCCCTTCTCCAGCTGGACGTGGTGTTCATCGCCGCGGCGCAGGCCGTAGAAGAACTGGTTCGCCGACAGACCGGTGGTGTCGCCGTAGGTCTCGCGATGGGCGAGGAACTCCTTGGTCGGACCCGGGAACAGCAGCCGGTTCAACGTGGCGCGCCGCTCCGCGGTGCCCCCTTGCAGGCCGGCCTCGTCCGCCGCGGACAGCGGCGTCTCCGGCTTCGCGTCCCCGCGCCCGCGCAACGCCTTCGAGCGGAACGGCTCGGGCCACCCCGCCGCGGGGGTGCCGAGTTCGCCGCGCAGGAACCCGATCACCGAGTCCGGGATGTCGTAGCGGGCCGGGTCGGCGGCGAACGACTGGACGTCGACACCGGTGCCGACCAGGGCCAACGCGAGATCGCCCACGACCTTCGACGACGGGGTGACCTTGACGAGCCGGCCCAGCATCCGGTCCGCGGCCGCATAGTTGGCCTCGACCTCCTCGAACTTGTCGCCGAGGCCGAGCGCAATGGCCTGCTGACGCAGGTTCGACAGCTGCCCACCGGGGATCTCGTGGGTGTAGACGCGCCCGGTCGGGGCCGGCAGCCCGGACTCGAACGGCGCGTACACCTTTCGCAGCGCCTCCCAGTACGGCTCGAGATCGCACACCGCGTCCAGGTTCAGCCCGCTGTCGCGGTCGGTGTTCGCCGCGGCGGCCACGATCGCCGAGAGCGCGGGCTGGCTCGTGGTGCCGGCCATCGCCGCCGAGGCCCCGTCGACGGCGTCGGCACCGGCCGCCCACGCCGCCAGGTAGGTCGCCAACTGCCCACCCGGGGTGTCGTGGGTGTGCACGTGCACCGGCAGGTCGAAATTCGACCGCAACGCGGTCACCAGCGTCGTCGCCGCCGGGGCGCGCAACAGGCCGGCCATGTCCTTGATCGCCAACACGTGCGCGCCGGCGTCGACGATCTGCTCCGCCAGGCGCAGATAGTAGTCGAGGGTGTAGATGTCCTCGCCCGGGTTGGACAGGTCACCGGTGTAGGACATCGCGACCTCCGCGACCGCCAGACCGGTCTCGCGGACCGCGTCGATCGCCGGGCGCATCTGGTCGACGTTGTTGAGCGCGTCGAAGATCCGGAAGATGTCGATGCCGGTGGCGGTCGCCTCGGACACGAACGCCCGCGTCACTGCCTCCGGGTAGGGCGTGTACCCGACGGTGTTGCGCCCGCGCAGCAGCATCTGCAGGCAGATGTTGGGGATAGCCTCCCGCAACGCCGCCAGCCGCTCCCACGGATCCTCGTGCAGGAACCGCAGCGCCACGTCGTAGGTCGCACCGCCCCAGCACTCGATCGAGAGCAGCTCCGGCGTCATCCGCGCCACGTGCCCGGCCACGTCGAGCAGCCCACCGGTGCGCACCCGGGTCGCCAGCAGCGACTGATGCGCGTCGCGGAACGTCGTTTCGGTGACGCCGAGCGCCGCCTGTTCGCGCAGCGCCCGCGCGAAGCCCGCCGGTCCCAGCGCCAGCAGGCGCTGGCGCGACCCGTCCGGCGGCGGCACGGTCATGTCGAGCGCCGGCAGTTTCTCGTGCGGATACATCGTCGTCGGGCGCTCGCCGTGCGGCTTGTTCACCGTGACGTCGGCCAGGTAGTTCAGGATCTTGGTGCCTCGGTCCAGGCTCGACCGCAGCGTCAGCAGATGCGGACGCTCCTCGATGAACGACGTCGTCACCCGGCCCGCCCTAAAGTCCGGGTCGTCGAGCACCGCCTGCAGGAACGGAATGTTCGTCGCGACACCGCGGATGCGGAACTCCGCCACCGCCCGGCGCGCCCGCGCCACCGCGGTGTCGAAGTCACGCCCGCGGCAGGTCAGCTTCACCAGCATCGAGTCGAAGTACGCCCCGACCTCCGCGCCCAACGACGTCCCGCCGTCCAGACGCACCCCCGCACCACCCGGCGAACGGTAGGCGCTGATCCGGCCGGTATCCGGGCGGAACCCGTTGGCCGGATCCTCGGTGGTGATGCGGCACTGCAGCGCCGCCCCGCGCAGCACGATCGACTCCTGGCTCAGGCCCAGATCCGCCAGCGTCTCCCCCGCCGCGATCCGCAACTGCGCACCCACCAGATCCACGTCGGTGACCTCCTCGGTCACCGTGTGCTCCACCTGGATGCGCGGGTTCATCTCGATGAACACGTGCTTGCCGCGGGTGTCGAGCAGAAACTCCACCGTACCCGCGCACGAATAGCCGATCTCCTTGGCGAACGCGACCGCGTCCGCGCAGATCCGCGTCCGCAACTCCGGGGACAGGTTCGGCGCCGGCGCGAGTTCGATCACCTTCTGGTGGCGCCGCTGCACCGAACAGTCACGCTCGAACAGGTGGATCACGTTGCCGGCCTTGTCCGCGAGGATCTGCACCTCGATGTGGCGCGGATCCACCACCGCCTGCTCGATGAACACCGTCGGATCGCCGAACGCCGATTCCGCCTCCCGCGCCGCCGCCTCGATCGACTCCCGCAACGCAGAACGCTCCGCCACCCGGCGCATGCCGCGACCACCACCACCGGCGACCGCCTTCACGAACACCGGGAAATCCATGTCTTCCGCCGCCGCGAGCAACTCGTCCACATCCGCCGACGGCGCCGACGA
The DNA here is from genome assembly GCA_036524855.1 of Aldersonia sp. Taxonomy (GTDB): domain Bacteria; phylum Actinomycetota; class Actinomycetes; order Mycobacteriales; family Mycobacteriaceae; genus Aldersonia. Next base: position 10,057 of record DATDBL010000400.1, read on the forward strand.
CGTGAGCACCGGCAACCCCGCCGCCTTAGCCGCCGCGATCGCGCGCGCCTTGTTCCCCGTCAACTCGAGCACGTCCGCCGTCGGGCCTACGAACGTGATCCCCGCCGACTCGCACGCCGCCGCCAGATCCGGGTTCTCCGACAGGAACCCATAGCCCGGATACACCGCGTCCGCGCCCGCATGCCGGGCCGCGTTGACGATCTCCTCCACCGACAGATACGCCCGCACCGGATGCCCCGGCGACCCGATCTGATAGCTCTCGTCGGCTTTCAGCCGATGCACCGAATTACGATCCTCGTACGGGAACACCGCAACCGTGCCCGCACCCAACTCGAACGCCGCACGAAACGCGCGAATGGCGATCTCACCACGATTGGCTACCAAGACCTTGGAGAACATTGGCTAAACGTACCCGGTCACTCCGCACCCGGAGGCGATCGCGTCCCGGTTCGTGAACACCGAATGCTCGCCAGGTGGGCGGCGATCGGGTATCTGTACCGTCTAGGGTTTGGAGCATGCAAACGGGCAAGATCGTGCGCTTCGACTCCGACAAGGGATACGGATTCATCCGGCCGGACGACGGCGGCGAGGACCTGTTCGTGCACACCAACGACCTGCTGTTCGAGAAGGCCTCCGCGCGGCCCGGCCAGCTGGTGCGGTTCCGGGCCGAGGAGGGCGAGCGCGGCGCCAAGGCGTCGGCGGTCGAACTGGTCGAGGACACTCGGCACGGTGAGTACGCGCCGCGGGAGCACGTCCCGCGGCGCGGGTCGGGCGGGCGGCACGGCGAAGGCGACTTCCATACCGCAGACTTCCACACCGAGATCACCGAACTGCTGCTGGGCGCAGCCCCCGACCTCACCGCCGCGCAGATCCTCGACGTCCGGCAGGCGCTGCTGCGGTTGGCCGAGGACCGCGGCTGGGTCGACTGACGCACTGCGCCACCGGCCCGGTTCACGCCTTCGACAGGTACGCCACCTTGTCGCGGTCCAGTGCCGCGTCGGCCAGGTTCGCCAGCGCGGGGTGTTTCGCCAGCGTTGGGTCGCGATCCACGACGCCGCGCGCGAATCCCTGTGCGGCCGCGATGATCTCCTCGTGATCGAGCAGCGACAGCAGCTTCAGGGTGCGGGAACGGCCCGACTGCATCGCCCCGAGCACGTCGCCCTCGCGGCGGTTGCGCAGGTCGAGTTGGGCCAGTTCGAAGCCGTCGTTGGTGGCGGCGACCTTCTCGAGTCGGTCGAACACATTGCCGCCGGGCTTGGCGTTGGAGATGAGGATGCACAACCCCGCATGCTTTCCGCGCCCGACGCGCCCGCGCAACTGGTGCAACTGGCTGACGCCGAACCGGTCGGCGTCCACGATCACCATCGTCGTGGCGTTCGCCACGTCGACACCGACCTCGACGACCGTGGTGCACACGAGCACGTCGATCTCGCCGGCCGCGAACTCCCGCATCGCCTTGTCCTTCTCGTCGGCAGGCAGGCGGCCGTGCAGCAGGCCGACCCGGACCGACGCCAGCGGCCCGTGCTCGAGCTTTTCGTAGAGGTCGAGGACCGCGATCGTGTTCGGGCCCTCCTTCTTCTTGGCCTTGCCCTTGCCTCCCGCTGTCTCCTCGTCATCGACGGCTGTCTCCTGGTCGCCGACGCCGACGTTCTCCTCGTCGTCGGCTGCCTCGTCCCCGCCGATCCGCGAGCACACGACGTATGCCTGCCGACCCTCGGCGACCTCCTCGAGGATCCGCGTCCAGGCCCGGGCCACCCACCTCGGTTCGTCCTTGGCCGGAACGACCGCCGACTTGATCGGCGAGCGACCCTTCGGCAGTTCGCGCAGGGTCGAGGTCTCGAGGTCGCCGAGGGTGGTCATCGCGATGGTGCGCGGAATCGGTGTCGCGGTCATCACCAGCAGGTGCGGGGTGCCGTGTTTTGCCTTGTTGCGCAACGCGTCCCGCTGCTCGACGCCGAAGCGGTGCTGTTCGTCGACGATCACGAGGCCGAGGTCGAAGAACTCGACGGCGTCCTGGATGAGCGCGTGGGTGCCGATCACGATGCCCGCCTCGCCGGTCATCACGTCGAGCAATGCCTTCTTCTTCTGCGCGGTGGTCATGGACCCGGTGAGCAGCACGACGCGGGTCGCATGTTCGGCGGCGCCGAGTTCGCCCGCCGTCGCGAGCGGGCCGAGCATGGTTCGCAGCGAGCGGTAGTGCTGCGCCGCGAGCACCTCGGTCGGCGCGAGCAGCGCGCACTGCATCCCCGCGTCCACCACCTGCAGCATGGCCCGCAGCGCGACGATCGTCTTACCAGAGCCGACCTCGCCCTGCAGCATCCGGCTCATCGGGTGGGGCCGGGACAGGGCGGCGTCGATCTCCGCGGCGACCGTATGCTGCCCGTCGGTCAACTCGAACGGCAGCATCGCCTCGAACTCGGCCGCGAGACCGTCCGGCCGCGCGGGGCAGGCCGACGCCGACCGTTCCGCGGACTCGTGCCGCCGTCGGGCCAGCACCAGTTGCAGCGCGACCGCCTCGTCGAACCGCAGCCGCTCCTTGGCGTTGTCCACCTCCGAGCGCTGCTGGGCGAGATGGATCCCGCGCAACGCCTCCTCGAGACCCATCAGACCCTGCTCGGCGCGCATCGACTCGGGCAGCGGATCCTGGATCGCGTCGAGTTTGTCGAACACGTCGAGAACACAGCGGAAGATGTCCCAGGTCTGGATCTTGGCTGTGGCCCGGTACACCGGCGTCAACGGCCGCGCGAAGATCGCCATGTCGACGCCGGACTCGCCCTGCGCGCTGCGCGCCATCCCGGCGAGGTCGCCGCTGCCGACGACGTCGTCGAACGAGTCGCCCTCGTCGGGCAGCATCAGGTAGTCGGGATGGGTGAGCCCCCACGCCCCGCGGTAGGTCTTCACCGTCCCGGAGAACATGCCGCGCTTGCCTGCCCGGATGTTGTAGGTGACCTTGGCGTTGAAGAAGGTCGCATGGACAGAGCGGCCCTCCGTGGCGATCCGCACGTCCACCAGGGAACCCCGGCGGTTCTTCATCGGCCGCTTGTTCACCTCCGCGACGACGCCGATGACGGTCACGTGGGTGCCGTCCTCGGGACGCTCCTCCGACAGCGACTGCCCCTGCGAGGCGTAGCTGCGCGGGTAGTGCCGCAGCAGGTCCTCGACGGTGTGCAGATCGAGTTCGGCGGCCAGCGTCTTGGCCGTCTTCGCGCCGAGCACGTCGTCGAGCGGGTCGGCCAGTGTCGCCATGAGAACCTTCCTACTCGACGCCCAACTGCAGCAGATCGGCGCGTTGCCCACCGTGATAGACGACGACCTCAGTCGTCCAGAACCGCATCGCGATGTGCGCCTCGATCGTCGGCACCAGGTCCGCGGGTGCATCCGCACCGACCAGCAGCGTCACCAGTTCGCCGCCGAGGCCGAGCATCCGGTCGAGCAGGACTGTCGCGGCGGCCGTGACGTCGGGCTCGATCACGACGATCTCGTGACCGACCAGGCCCAGCCCGTCGCCCTGTTCGCACGTCCCGACCACGGTCAGGGAGCGCTCGGGCGCGATCCGCACCGACCCCCAGCGGGTCGCGGCCCCGGCCTCCGACATCGCGAACGTGTCGTCGACGGCGATGCGGCCGCGGTCGTGCACCGCCAGCGACGCCAGGCCCTGCACCATCGACGCGCTCGGCAGCAGCAGCACGTCGTGGTCCGCGTCGCGCGCCGCGACACCCACCGCGACCAGTTCCTCCGCGCGAAGCGCCCCGTTCGGCAGCACCAGGACCTCCCGGTGCGGCACCTTCCGGATCGCCGCGAGCAGGTCCATCGCGCGGATCTCGCCGTCGCAGCGCAGCACCGTCGCGCCCGCGGCGACGAACAACTCGGCCGCGCCGGATCCGGACACGACCGCGAGCACCCCCCGGTCCGCGCTGCCGCGGGCCGGAACGAACCGGTCCGACGGGAGGTGATCGGGGATGCCGACCCCGAGCGGGCCCTCGGAGAAGGCACTGATCCGGATCTGGTGCACGCGCCCGGCGACCAGGCCCACCTCGACCGCGGCACCCGGGTCCGCGGTGTGCACGTGCAGCGACCAGGCCTCGCCGTCCGCCCCGGGCACGACGATGATCGAGTCGCCGATCCGTCCCAGCGCCTCCCGCAGCACGGCCACCCGGTCCTCGTCCGTGTCGGCGATGAGATACATCACCTCGTATTCGAGGTCGTCTGTACTGAGGTCGCCGGCACTGGCGTGCACCAGTTCGAATCCGACCTCACCCTGCAGCGTCGCGCCCTCGAACCGGCGCCGGACCGGCGCGTGCCCGCCCACCACCGTGACCAGGGAGTCGAGCAGCACCAGCAGACCTCGACCGCCGGCGTCGACGACGCCCGCGTCCTCGAGGACCGCGAGTTGCTTGGTGGTGCGTTCGAGTGCCGCGCCGGCCGCCTCGGCGGCCGCGTCGGCGATATCCTCGAGCGAGGCGTCCGCTGGGCATCCACCCGCGGCGAGGGCGGCGCAGTCGAGGACGGTGACGATCGTCCCCTCCACCGGATCGCTGACCGCGGTCCGCACCAGCGCAGCCGCCGTATCGAGGGCGTCTCGCAGCGACGACGTCGTGAGCGGGCCGTGCCGGGCGGCGGCGGCGGCGAGGCCGCGCAGCACTTGCGACAGGATGATCCCGGAGTTGCCGCGGGCACCGGTCGTCGCGCCGGTCGCCATCGCGGATGCGACCGCACCGGCGCTGGCGTGCCCGCTGGTGCGCCGGGCCACCGCATCCATGGCGGAGCGCATCGTGAACAGCAGATTCGTGCCGGTGTCGGAATCGGCAACCGGGAACACGTTGAGGCGGTTGATCTCGTCGCACGCGACCGTGAGGCCGTCGACGCAGGCCTGGCCCCAGCG
>DATDBL010000401.1:0-49680 GCA_036524855.1 Aldersonia sp.
TGCTCGCGAGACCGCGACGCTCCGCCGGCGAAGTCACGGTCTGTCGTGGACAGGCGACCACCCCGACCGTCGGATTCGGCTGGCACGACCACGACGACGGCCGCTATCTCGTCGAGCACGACCCGCAAGGCCGCGTCACGATCCGGCCCGGCACGTCTGCCGCCGTCGCCGGCTGCATCCGCACCGCCCTGAATGTCGAACCACAGAAGGAACATCCATGAGCCACACCCACCATCGCCGCGCCGCGGTGCTCGGCACCGTCCCACTCGCGTTCGTCGTCGCCTGCGCGGGCATCGCGTCCGCCGCCCCGACTCAACCCGGAGTGACCAACGAGACACCCTCGGTCCAGTCCGGGGTGAGCGTGTCCGCGCAGCGTGAATCGGCACCGGCAAGGCCGAAGCAGGTCGTCGAACCGACACCGGACCCCGTGCCCACCCCCGACCCGACACCGGCGCGGGTGGTCGTGCCTGACCCGCCCCGCACCGTGCCGTCCCGCGTCGCTCCCGCGGCGACCACCCAGGCGCCGACGCTGTACGCCGCGCCACTGCACGCGCCCGAGGTCGTCGAGCCGGTCGCCCCGATCGCGGCACCACCGAACACGTTGCGGCTCGGCGACTTCGAGACCGACAAGCCCGAATGGGTGTCCACCGAGGCGATGAACAGCGCCAACAACTGGTCCGCGTACGGCGAGTCCGAGATCGCGCGCGGCTGGAACGGCGTCGGTGTCTCACCCGCGCGTTCCGACCGTCTCGCCGCATCTACCACCACCGGCGCGGTGCTCGGCGGTACCGCCGGCGCGGCGGCCGCGGGTATCCCCTCCGCCGCCGCCGGGGCAATGACCGGCGCGGTCATCGGTGCCGGCACTGGCGCGGTGATCGGCTGCGTCGTACTGGTCCCGATTCCCGTGCCGTGTGCTCAGGCGGTTCCCGGCGCGCTGATCGGAGCCGGGGTCGGCGCCGTAGCAGGCGCGGGTCTCCTCGGCATCCCCGCCGCCGCTCTCGGCGGCGCGGCGGGTGCGCTCGGTGGCGGCGCGATCGGCACGGCCTACGGCGCCGGCAACCCCGACGACGCCCCGTTCGCCCCTGAGATCCAGGTCGCCGCGCCCACCCTGTCGCGGGTCGATGCGCACTCGGTCGGCTCGTCGGCCGCGACCACAGTTGCGCAGACCGTTACCTGGGTCGGGGCCCAGCCCGGCGGATCCGACGCGATCGACGCCGCACCGGTCATTGCGGAGCAGGCGGCGTCCTGGATCGCGGACCAATCCCGCGCACCCGAAGCCGTCGACGCGATAGAACGCGCCGCCGACCATGTCACCCGCGCCGCCGCCGCGAACCCCACCACCGCCGACCTCGTTGACGCCGCCCAGCATGCCGCGAGCCAGATGCCGCCGCAGATCACTGCGATCGTCGACGTCGCGGCGGTCGTGCTGCACCCCTGAGATGTCGAGAACGCACGCCATCTCGCGGGATCGGGAATGCCTCGACGCGTGGTATCCGCCGTTCGCGCCGCTGCCGGCAGAGACCCGGACGGCCCCGGCCCGGACGGCGGGGGCTCGGACAGCGGAGGCTCGTACGGCGGCGACCCGGACTGCCCAGACCCGGACGAAGTCGAAGGTGGACACCCCGCCGCCATGGCTGACCACCGGCACGGAGCGGGACACGAAACGGCGCCGACCCACCCGCACCCTCGCGGCCGCGACCCTGACCGCGATCGCGGGCGCCGTCGCCCTCATCGCCACGAACCCGGCCCTCACGGACCCGGAGTCAACGAAGGCGGCGACCACGAGCGCAACCGGGCAGTCCACCGACCACGTGACCCTCGCACCGCAACCCGCCGCCGCGCAGTCGTGGTGCCCGTCCGGGAAGAACGGCGACACCGTCACCGGCAACGGACCTGGCGGTCAGCAGGACGGGCCGTCGGCGATCCTCGCCTTCGATTACGCCTACTACGCGCTGCGCAGTGGCGAGCGAGCCCGCGCCGTGGTGGCCCCGGACGCGGCGACGGTGTCGAGTGCGCAGGTCATCCAGGCCGCGATCGACACCGCGATTCCACACGGGACCGAGCACTGCCTCACCATCGTGGCCGACCCGTTTGAAGTGGAACGCTACTGGGTAACACTCACCGAGCGTCGACCCGATAGTGCGCAGGAGACCTACAAGCAGATCGTCACCACCGCTGATCAAGGTGGCCGACACGTCATCACCTCGATCGGAGCAGCAGAGTGACCCCCGAGCCCGACTGGACGCGATTGCTGCAGTGGGACCAGCCCCTGCAGGAACAACCGCCCGCTGACCTCACCGACGAGCCGCGGCACTCCTTCCCGCCGGCCACGCTCGTCGTCGGCGCGTGCGGGGGATCGGGCTCGACCGTCACCGCGCTCGGCCTTGCGAATGCGCTCGCGCTGTCCCGGAAGCGGGTCGTCGTCGTGGACGCCGCCCCGGGCGGCGGCGACCTCGTCGACCGCGGCGCGACCACAGTCTCCCCGGAGGACGGCGTCGAGCGCCTGCTCGCCGACCTCCGCACCGGTGTGCCGGTTAGCCCGAGCTTGTTCGCGGAGTGCTCGTCGGAGACCAGCGTCGGCGCGACCATCCTGCACAAGGCCGGAGACGACCTCGACGACCCCGACCTCGAGCCGCTCGACGACTACCTGCGCGCCCGGGAACGCCCGACCGTCTACGACGCGGGCCGGATGTGGCGACCCTCGCACGCGCGGCCGTTGTGGTGGCTGCTCGACGACACCCCGATCGTGCTGACGGTGCCCAGCCGCGCCGACGCGTTCAACCGGATGCGCTACAGCCTCGAATTGCTGTCGAACTTCCGCGAGATGAACCGGCTCGGCTCCACGCTCGTGGTGGTCTCGCACCAGCGACCCGGCGTGCGTCTCGACGACGTCGCGGTGCTGCGCAACTTCCTGCGCGGCCGGGTCGCCGGCGTGCACACCGTCCCGTACGACGAGGAACTCGCGCTCGGCACCGTCGTCGATCACCCGTCGATGCGGCCGGAGACCATCGCCGCCTACGACGAACTCGCGACCGCCATCGCCGATCTCGCGCACCGCTCAGCCGTTCGTCGAGCGGCGCGCGCCGAGCACCACCAGCCATAGCGCCTCGCGCAGGGTCACCGCCGTGCGGGCCCAGGAGTTCGCCTCGTGGTCCGCGGCACCGGCCTCGGCCACGTCGCCCGCCTCGGCCGCAGCCGCCCGCGAGGTCGCCTCTTGCTCGTCGCAGATCCGCAGGTAGTCGACGATCGCGTCGCGGTCGTTCCCGCACACGGTTGCGACGTCGCGCGCCTGCATCGATGCGTCCGGGTCCAGTTGCAGCAGGCACTGCAGTCCCGGAGGCAACCCTGCGGGGACCGCGACCTCGGCGATGCTGTTGAGTTCGCGCGCGATCTCCCCCGCGTGGTCGCGCATGAACGCCAACCACCGCGTCACAGCGCGGGCGAGACCCTCCTCGACGAACACCGACGCATCCACGTGCAGCGCCGCGAACACCCGGCCCTCGCTGGCGGCGATCTGGACGCCGCGGCAGCGTGCGTTCGCCTCGGCGATGACGTGGGCCGCCTGGGAGATCTCGCTCGGTCCGAGCCAGGTGAAGAACTGCAGCACGTTCTCCTCGGTCAGCACCCGCAGCCAGGACGGCATCCCGCTACGGTCGAACCGGATGCAGCCGCACGGGTCGCGCTCCAGCCCGTCGTACATCAGCGAATCGAGGGCGTCGTCGACGAGTTTCTGCAGGTGCTCGGGAGTGCGCGGCTCGACGCCGATGTGCAGACGCGACTCACGTGGCTCGGGTCGCGCACCGAGACCGTCGACGAACGTCGGGTGCACGATCCCCCATTCGTCGCGCAGGAGGGTCGCCGCCTGCGCCGCCGCCAGGTCGGCCCAGTGCCGACCGACCTCGAGGACCAACGCCCCGGACCGCAACTGACGCCATCCGCCGGAACGGAGGCGCGCGGCGTCCACCGGACAACTGTCCACCGGCACTTCGATGCGGATGCGGCTGTTGCCGGTGATGCGGCAATCCAGGTACACGCCGTCGCGCGCGTCATCGGGACACGACAGTTCAAACCGCGCACCCTTCGGCAGGTCGGCGAGGCGGTCGGCGAGGCGGCGGCGGAACTGGCGCCAGTCACGGTCGAGATCGGTATCGAAATCGGGCATGGCGCCACAGTAGGGCGGGGGTACGACAAGTTCCGGGTCCGACAAGGTTCGGGGGCCGGTCGGCAAACAGTCGGCATTGGGGATAGCATCTTGTTGAATGTTGTTGCTTCGCGTCGCCCGCGCGTGGCAATACGGAGCAAAGGAACAGCCAAGATGTCGATCCGTGCGCGCATCGCCGCTCTCGCCTTCGCCACCGTGACCGTGCTGACCGGCACCGGAGGCATCGCTGCAGCAACTCCGGAGCAATCCGCGCACCTGGAGAGCGTCGAAAAGGTCACCGACCGCCACTTCGTGCTCAACGTGTACTCGCCGGCAATGGACACCGTCGAGGCGCTCGACGTCCTGATCGCCGCCGACTCGAGCGTGCCGCGGCCGGTGCTCTACGCACTCAACGGCGCGGGCCAGGGCGTCGTCGACAAGTCCGGCTGGTTCGACGCGACCGACATCGTCGACTTCATGGCCGACAAGAACGTCAACGTCGTCTCGCCCCGCGGCGGCACCTACACCTATTACACGGACTGGATCAACGACGACCCGGCGATCGGTCGCGCGAAGTGGCAGACCTTCCTCACCGAGGAACTGCCGCCGGTGATCGACGCCGCGCTCGGGACCGACGGCGTGCAGTCGATCATGGGCATGTCGATGAGTGCGTCCTCAGCGCTCGACCTGGCCGTGCAGTCCGGCGACCTCTACTCCGGGGTCGCCGCGTTCAGCGGGTGCGGACGCACCACCGACGACGTCAGCCGCGCCTACATGGAAGCCGCCGTCGGCTGGCGCGGCCAGGCCGATCTCGCGAATATGTGGGGCCCGGTCAACGGCCCCGGCTGGGCCACGCACGATGTGCTGCTCAACGCCGAACAGTTGCGCGGCAAGACCATCTACCTCGCCAGCCGCACCGGTCTGCCCGGCCCGCTCGACACCCCCGACCAGGTCCGACTGAACGGGCAGACCGACGACTTCGCGACGCAGATCATCGCCGGCGGCGGGATCGAGGCCGCGACCCACGAGTGCATGGCCGCGCTGGCCGACCGCCTCGCGGCCCTCGACATCCCCGCGGTGACGGATCTGGACAGTCCGGGTACCCACTCGTGGGGCTACTGGGAGCAGGACCTGCCCAAGTCGTGGCCGACGCTCGCCGCTTCGATGGGTCTGCCCGCCTGACGCCTCGCCGGCGAGGCGATCGGCCCAGGTCGGCGGGTCAGACGCCCGATCCGGTCAGGACCAGCTCGTTCTCCTGCGCCTCGATGCGCTGTGCGGCGGCGTGCATCGCGTCGTCGCGGTGCGTGTCGTTCGCGTGCTTGCGCGCGACGGAGACGAGTTCGGTGAGGATCTGCGCCGGGGTGATGGCGTAGTGGTTGGTGCTCGTCCAGTCGAGGGTGTAGCGGAGTACGTCGCGGTCGAGGGCAGCGTCGCTCGTCATTACCTTCTACGTCCTTCGTGGTGCGCCAACCCTGCCCGTCACTGCCGAGCGGGGCATGCCGATGACCCGGCGAACCGGGCCGAACCTCCGCTACGGCGCCGGACGGCGGGAGTGACTCCACCGCCGCTCGACTGACTCGCCGGGCCCGCGCACAAGTTTGATCTTGTGTGGGCCGACGGAGAACCTTACCGGAGGCGTGTGCTAGGTGCAACTCGGGATCGGCCGCTGACCTGCGTCAATTGTCGGGTTTGTGGTGGGTCGCGCCGATCCAGTGCAGCAACTCGTGGATGGTGTCGTCGGCCAGCCGGTAGCGCATGATCCGCCCGTCCCGCGAGGCCGATACCCAATGTTGGTGGCGCAGTAGGCGTAACGCGTGCGACACCGACGTCGGCGACATCTCCAGCGCGACGGCGAGGTCGCTGACGCTGATGTCGGGGGCGTGATGTAGGCACAGCAGCAGGCGGAGGCGGTTGACGTCGGAGAGCAGTTCGAACCGGTCGGCCCAGTTCGTGATGCCCTCCACCTCGAGTGCGGCTGCGGCGCGACGGGCATGCGCCGGATCCAGTGGTTGCGTACCCGCCACGAAACGACAGTACATCTGTTCATCTGTGCAGATGTGCGAGTAGTGTCGCGGCGGTGACATCTACTCTCGCGATGCACATGAGCGACGGCATCGTCGACGCCCCAACTTCCTTGTTGTTCGCGGTGATCGCGGTGTGTGGCCTGGCGTTCGCGGCCTGGCGGGCGCACCGCGACCTCGACGAACGGGCGGCACCCATGGCGGGACTCGTCGCCGCGTTCATCTTCGCGGTGCAGATGGTCAACTTTCCGATCATGCCGGGGGTGAGCGGACACCTTCTCGGCGGTGCACTCGCGGCCATCCTCGTCGGCCCGTTCGTCGGAATACTGTGTGTCGCGATCGTGCTCGTGGTGCAGGCGCTGCTGTTCGCCGACGGCGGGCTGACCGCGCTCGGCACGAACATCACGAACATGGCGCTGATCGGCGTGACATTCGGGTATCTCGTGGCGCGTCTGGTGCTGCCGTTGGTGGGTGGGCGGATCGCCGTCGTCGGATTCGTCTCGGCTCTCTTCGCGACGATCGCGGCGTCGATGGGGTTCGTCGTCGAGTACGCGATCGGCGGCGCGGCGGGCGCCGGCCTGGGAACCGTGTTCGGCTACTTGCTGCTGACCCACACCCTCATCGGCATCGGCGAGGGTGTCATCACCGCGATCACCGTGGCCGCGGTGGCGGGTGCGCGGCCGGACCTGGTTTACCTGCTCCGTGACCGTCCGCGGGACACGACGCCGGCGCGGTTGTCGCTCAACGCCTTCCTGCTCGGCCTCGCCGCGGTCGCCGCGGTGGTGGCCGGGCTGCTGTCCTACGTCGCGAGCTCGCAGCCCGACGGCCTGGATGCGACGACGCAGCGCGGGTGTCAGGTCGTTGGGGAGGGGCAGTTGCAGGGCGAGTGCATCGCCCGGCACGCCGGCGACCATCACCTGGCCTGGTCGCCGTTCGCCGACTACACGATCGGTGGCAACGGCGCACTGACCGGCGTCGCCGGGATCCTCGGGGTGGGTGCGACGTTCGCAGTGTTGTTCGCCCTCGTGCGGATCATCCGGGCGCGTCCCCGCGTCGCGCAACGACGGTGACCGGCACCCATCAGCGGCTGTATCTGCCGGGCGACTCGGCGCTGCACCGGGCGCCGGCGGAGGTGAAGATCGTCGCGGCGGTCGCGGTGGTGTTCGTGATCGTGGCGACCCCGCGAGAGTTGGTGTGGCCCTTCGCCTGCTACGGGATCGGGCTAGCGGCGGTGTGGCGCTGGGCGGGGATTCCGCTGCGCTGGACGGCACCGCGAATGCTGATCGAACTACCGTTCGTGGTGCTCGCGCTGTTGCTGCCGTTCGGCGGCGGCGACCCCCGCATCGACGTGCTCGGCCTGTCGCTGTCGCAGCCGGGCCTGCAGGCGGCGTGGGGGATCGTCGCGAAAGGCACGCTCGGCGTCGGTGTCTCGCTCACAATCGCCGCCACGACCGACGTGCGTGACCTGCCCGGCGCCCTGTCGCGGCTGCGCGTTCCCGCAATGATCGTCACCGTCGTGACGCTGCTGCTGCGCTACGTCGACGTGCTCGTGGACGAGGCCGCCCGGATGCGGCTTGCGCGGATCTCCCGCGGCGACGACCCCCGCACCCTGCGGCAGGCCGGGGCCACCGCCCGCGGCGTGGGCAGCCTGTTCCTGCGCTCCTACGAACGTGGCGAGCGGGTGCACGTCGCGATGCTTTCGCGCGGATTCACCGGTGCCATGCCGGAATTCGGGGCTGCGACGGCGACGCGGGTGCAGTGGGTGGCGGCGGGTGCCGTGGTCGTCGCGACGGTCGCGGTGTGTGCGGCGGCCTGGGTCACGCGATGACGGCCGCGGTGCGAGTCGTCGACCTCAGCTACGCCTACCCGGACGGGCACGCCGCACTCGACTCGGTCAGCCTCGACATCGCCCCCGGCGAACGGGTCGCGGTGTTGGGCCCGAACGGGGCGGGCAAGTCGACGCTGATGCTGCAGCTCAACGGGGTGCTCACTGCGACGTCGGGGGAGGTGCACATCGGGGGAACGCTGTTGCAGCGCAGCACGGTCCGCACGATCCGCGAACGCGTCGGGCTCGTGTTTCAGGACCCCGACGACCAGTTGTTCATGCCGACCGTCGCGCAGGACGTCGCGTTCGGTCCCGCCAACTTCGGGGTGCGCGGCGACGAGTTGACTCGTCGCGTCGACGAGGCGCTCGCGGCGGTGGACATGACCGACCGCGCCGACCGCTCACCCACGCAACTCTCGCTCGGCGAACGCCGCCGCGCCGCACTGGCTACGGTGCTGGCCTGCCGCCCCGACGTGTTGGTGCTCGACGAGCCGTCCGCCAACCTCGATCCGCTCGCCCGGCGCGAACTCGCCGACGTCCTGCTCGCCCTCACCACGACGATCGTCATGGTCACTCACGACCTCGGCTACGCCGCCCAACTGTGCGTGCGGGCCGTCATCCTCGACGGCGGACGTATCGTCGCCGACGGCCCGATCGGCGACATCGTCGGGGACGCGGCGTTGCTGCGCACCCACCGCCTGGCCTGACCCGTGAGTGGTTGTGGAGTCCGTCCGGGCGAGCGAAGCGACGGGGAATGGGCACAGCCTCTTCAACCACTCACGAGTGGGCTTCGGCCGTGCGTTGCTGCACCGCCTCGAACTGCAGATCGAGGTACCCCTGCGCGAACTGCAGCGCGGCTGGGAGGTCGCGATCGCGGATCGCGTCGACCACCCCGCGGTGATACCCGGCGCTGACGGCGGGTTCGTGGACGCCCTGGGTGAGGTCGTAGGTGACGCGCAGCGGCTCGAGGATGCCGGCGAACAGTTCACTCAGCAGCGGGTTGTGCGCGGCCTCGACGAGGGACAGGTGGAAGCGGATGTCGACCTCGTTGAAGTCGGCCTTGCCGGCCATGCCCCAGTCGGCGAGGGCGTGCTCGAGGGCGGCGAGGTCGTCGTCGGTGCGGCGGTCGCAGGCGAGCCGGACGGCCTCGAGTTCGAGCGCACGGCGCACCTCGACGACGTAGCCGATCTCGCCGATCGCGACCCGCCGGCCGAGCAGTCCGCCGAGGTCGCTGCGGGCGCGCACGAACGTTCCGGACCCGCGTCGGATCTCCAGCACACCCGTCGACGTCAGCGTCTTGATCGCCTCGCGGACCGTGTTGCGGCCGATGCCGAGCATCTCGGTGAGCTCGGGCTCGGTCGGGATCCGTGCCCCGACCGACCACGTGCCGGATGCGATCTGCGTGCGCATCCAGTCGAGGGCCTGGCGGTACGGGGTCTCCTGACGAACCACGTTCACGAGGTCAGTATCCACGTTCGGGTATCGGATCGACAGACATTCGCATACTGTACATAGGACGTCCCATGTATAGGAGAGTCCGACGACCACAGTGACCGCCCCGCGCCGTTCGACTCGGCTGGCCTTCGCCGGCACCGCCTACCTGCTGGTGGTGCTGCTGATCGGGTCGAACATGCCGACCGCGCTGTACTCCCGCTACCGGGAGGTCTTCGGGTTCTCACCGGTCGTGCAGACCGTGATCTTCGCGGTCTACGTGGTCGGCCTGATCCCGTCGTTGCTGGTGTTCGGTCCGCTGTCGGACCGGGTCGGTCGCCGACCCGTCCTCGCGACGTCGGTGCTGGTGGGGGCGCTCGCAACGGTCGTCCTGATGCTGGCGCCGGGAACGGCGGTGCTCGCGATCGGGCGGCTGCTGCAGGGCGTCGCGGTCGGCGCGATCACCGCGGCCGGGGCGGCAGCGCTGCTGGACTACGAACCCCACCGCGACCCGTCCCGCGCGGCGGTGACCGCGACTCTCACGACGGCGGCCGGCGCGGCGTTCGGACCGTTGTTCGCCGCGAGCATCGCGGAGTACTTGCCGTATCCGCTGACGCTGCCGTACGTGGTGTACCTGATCGTGCTGGCGCCGGCGGTGGTGACGCTGATGGCGATGCCGAACAATCCTGGCGGCCACGGTGGGGCTCTGATCCAGATGCCGCGGGTGCCGGCGTCGATCCGCGCGACGTTCTGGCGGTGCTCGTTGGCGTGCGCGGTGGCGTGGGGCGCGATCGGACTGTTCCAGTCGGTGGGCCCGTCGTGGATCAGCGGTCTGCTCGGCACCGACAACCTCGTGATCGCCAGCAGCGCGGCAGCGTTGTCGCTGCTGGCGGCGGCGCTCGCGCAGATCGTGTCGACGCGGTTCGCCGCCGCGCGCTCGCAGACCATCGGATTGGTGACGCTGGCCGTCGGGATGGTCGGGCTGTTCGTCGTCAACGCCGTTCCCAGCCTGGCGCTGCTGTTGGCGGTCGCGGTGACGACGGGTGTGGGCCACGGCTTCGCGTTCGCCGGGTCGATGCGCGAACTCAACGCTGCAGCCTTCACGCACGCCCCGCGCGCGCAGGGGGCGGTGATCGCGGCGATGTTCACCGTCGGCTATCTCGGTCTGGCGGTGCCGTCGCTGATCGCGGGGGCGGCTGCCACGCTGCAGGGGATGAGCGCGGCGATCTTCGAGACCGCGGCGGTCGGGGTGGTGCTGTGTGCGGCGCTGGTGGTCGTGGGGGTGCGGGCGGAGATGGGTTCAGCCCCTGTCACCACCTGACTTGCTTTTCACATAGTCAGAGCCTAGATTCTGGCTATGCAAGAACGTAGTCAGACTCGTCCAGGCGTCGTGTTGACCATCCTGTCGGCGGCCGCGTTCATGGCGTCGCTCGACATCTTCATCGTCAACGTCGCCTTCGACGCGATCGGTGCGGACTTCGCGGGTGCGACGCTGTCGCAGTTGTCGTGGGTGCTGAACGCGTATGCGATCGTGTACGCGGCACTGCTGATTCCGGCGGGACGGATCGCCGACCGCTACGGCCGCAAGGGCGGATTCCTGCTCGGGCTTGCGGTGTTCACCGTCGCGAGTGCGCTCTGTGCGGCCGCCGAGGGCATCTGGTGGCTCGTGGCGTTCCGGGTGCTGCAGGCGGCGGGTGCCGCGATGCTGACGCCGGCCAGCCTGGGGCTTGTGGTCGCGTCCTCGCCGCCGGAGATACGGGCGCGGTCGGTGCGGATCTGGGCGACAAGTGGCGCATTGGCCGCCGCGTTCGGTCCGGTGGTCGGCGGTGTTTTGGTCGAGATCGATTGGCGTTGGGTGTTCCTGGTGAATGTGCCGGTCGGGGTTGTCGCGCTGATCGCGGCCGCGCGATACGTTCCCCGATCCCGCGACGAGTCCGTCACGCGCCTGCCTGACCTGCTCGGTGCCGCATTGCTGGCCCTCGGGATCGGCGCGCTCACCCTCGCCCTCGTCGAGGGACCGGATTGGGGTTGGAGCAGCGCGGGTGTGCTGGGGGCGGTGCTGGTGTTCGTCGTTGCCTTGCTGGGCTTTTTGTACCGTTCCGCTCGGCATCCGGCGCCCATCATCGAGCCCGAGCTGATCCGCGTCCGAGCATTCGCATGGTCGAACGCGACCGCGCTCCTGTTCTCGGTGCCGTTCGCAGCGGCGCTGTTGTCGAACATCCTGTGGATGCAGCAGGTGTGGGGGTACTCGGCGATCAAGACCGGCTTCGCCATCGCGCCCGGGCCGCTGATGGTGCCCATCTTCGCCGTAGTGGCGCACCGGCTCTCGGAGCGGGTGCCGGTCGGTCGACTGGTCGCGATCGGCTGCGCGTTGCTCGGAGTCGGTGCGGTGGTGACGTCGCTGCTGGTCGATGACACGCCGAACTACGCAACCGAGATCCTGCCCGGCTGGCTGATCGGCGGCATCGGGGTCGGGTTGGCGCTGCCTGCGATCTTGTCGTCGGCGACAGCGGACCTACCGCCCGCGCGTGCCGCGACCGGGAGTGCGGTGGTGAACATGAGTCGGCAGATGGGCTTGGCGTTGGGCGTGAGCCTGCTGGTGGCGATCCTCGGGACGCCGGTCGGGTATTCAGCCGCCCACGCCGCGTTCCAACACGCGTGGTGGGCGATGGCGGCGGTCGCGATCGCCGGCGCGGCGACGGCGATCGGCATGACCCCGCGGCGGGTGCCGGAGACAGTATTTGTTCGGTAGGTTGCGACGGTGCTCGCAACGAAGGCGCGCCGCGCCGCGATCGCTCTGGTCGCCACGCTGGCTGTGGGTGGGGGATTGTCCGCGTCGGTCGCGGTGGCGCAGCCGGCCGTGGTCGAGGCGGCGCCCGGCGCGCTGGTCGAACTCGACGGCACCCAGAACACCCGGACGCTGGCGGGATTCGCGACCGCGGACGGGAAGGTCGTGCGCGACGGTAGGGTGCTGCGCTCGGACAACTTGTCGACGCTGTCACCTGGGGACGTAGAGGCTCTGCAGGCCGCGGGCGTCGTTACCGTGGTCGACCTGCGCACCGGGTGGGAGCGGCTGGTGCAGCCGGACCGGGAGATCCCCGGTGCGTCGTCGAAGTGGTTCGACGTGTTCGCCGGGCTGCCGCCGACGACGCTGATCGACCTGCCGACCGCCTACCGCGCCTTCGTCACCGACCCGACCGCCCGGGAGGCGTTCGCGTCGACGCTGCGAGAGATCGCGGCAGCGTCCGACCAGGGCAAGTGGGTGTTGTTCCACTGCTCCGCCGGCAAGGACCGCGCCGGCTGGACCACGGCCGTGCTGCTGACGCTACTCGGTGTCGATCGCGAGACGGTCGAGGCCGATTTCCTCGCCAGCAACGACTACCGCCACACCTCGCCGTCGGATCCGTTCAACGGCGTGAACATCGACTGGCTGCGCTCGGCATTCCGCGCCGCGGACGAGGTCTACGGCAGCGTCGACGGCTACGTGCGCGACGGACTGGGGTTGACCGACGACGAGGTCGCGGCGCTGCGGGTGGGGTTGCTGCAGTAGCGGCCGAAAACGCACTTGTTGCGGGTCACCTGCCTGGGAGTTTCCGGCAGGAACTGCGCGGTCAGGCGGGATCGACGTGCGTGTCCACGCCGTCGCGGGCGAGGACGTCGACCGTGCCGGTGGCGAGGAACGACGCCCACGCCGATTCCTCCAGCAGATCGGCACGCGAGGCGGCACCGCAGAAGTGGGCGGTGGCGACGTCGTCCGCAACCCGGAACGTGACGTTCGCGGTGACGCCGCGTTGGGTGACGGCGATGCCGGCGACGGGGCGGTCTGCGCCGTCGTCGAGAGGCAGATCGGAGACCTTGGTCGCGCCGATGCCGATGACGTTGCGGTACTTCCACTTCGGTCGATCAGGACCCGAAGCAGCTTGGTGGACAGCGAGTATCAACGCACTCAGTTCGGGTGCGGGAACGGTGACGTCGTAGGAACGCGGACTCGCCCGCTCGTCACGACCGTCGCTTTCGGCGCTGTCGATGTCGTCCTCCTGCCGAGCCGTGCTGCGCTACCGGACCCAGTGTCCAGAAGAACCGCGCGCGACGCAATCGACTGGTCGAATGACCGACAGCGCTCAGATCTCGTCGAGCGTGATGAGGCCGTCCTGGAGGGCGCGGGCGAGCAGCATGGCCTTGGTGGGGGCGGCGCGGCCGACGGCGGCGTACTTCGCGCGGATCCGCGATAGATGGGTGTTCACCGTTCCCGCCGCGATGAACAGCTGGCGGCACACGTCGGACTTGGAGTCGGTGAGCAACCAAGCCAGCATCACCTCGATCTCACGCTGGCTCAGATCGGGCTTGCGCCACTGCTCTCCGTTCGGCAGTGGATGCGCGTGTGAACTGTCCGCCATGTCGTCCCCCCAAGGTGGTGTTGGTACAAACGACGCTAGTCGGGCACGCAGGTCCGCGGCAGATCAGAGTTTCTTGACCCAAGAACTGGCGTCATCATTAACGTCGCTAATGGATTGCCCGTCGTGGTCGAGCTCGACCCGTCGTGATCCGTGCACCGGATCACGAACCAGGATCGTGGCCAGCACGGGACGGTTGGGCGGCAGGATGCGGACCGTGACCGAACCTGCCTCGGCGCCATCCAGTTCGCCACCGACGTGTCGCAGCAGACGCCCGCGGACTGCCGGCGTGACGTCGTCGGCACCGCCGTCGTCCACCATCACCACCTCGACGCCCCGGGCTCGCGCACGTCGGGCCGCCGCCGACACCTCGACGTCGACGAGCGACGGTGCGCGCAGGCCGTCGCGCAGTTCGGCCTCGAGCAGGGCGCATTCGAGCCGCGTCGAGGCATCGACCGGGCCGCCGCGAGCGATCTTGTCCAGTGTCGGCCGAACGAGCCGATCCAACTGACGCAGTTGAGAATCGCGTTCCTCAAGCGATGCGGCGGTGGCCGCCTGCTCGGCGATCCGCTCGGTGGCCTGTTCGCGTAACTCGACGATCGCACGAGCCGCCGGCCTGAGTGTATACGCGAACACCGTGCCCATCGCGAGCGGTCCGAAATTGAATACCGAGATTGCGACCCCGGGCGCAATGCCTTGGCCGGTCGACAGCGACCACGCCAGCGCCACGACCATCATGCCGAGCACGTTGATCCAGGCCGCCGGCGTCCGCCCCCGCACGCACATGTACGTAGCGACGACCGTTCCGGCGGCGAACGGCCAGGTCTGGGCTGCGGACGTTCGGGGCACCGGCAGCACTGCCAGCACCAACGCGCAACTCACGGGGCCAGCGGAGGCGATGGCGATCGTGGCTGCGGTGGGTAGCGGGTCGGGCCGGACGGCGAGTAGTCCGGCTACAGCGCCGGCGGTGACGAGCAACGCGACGACGACCGGCCACCGGGTCTGAATCGTCTGCCACGACGTCACGGCCAGCAGGGCGAGACTGAAGAGGAACAGCAACGCGATTGCCCACGCGGCTCGGGTGTGCATCCCGAGCAGGGTCCAGGCATCCCTGACCGACGTACTCATGGCGCGGACTGCCACGACGCTGTGACGGTCGTGCCGGCGCCGGCCAGTGACCGCACGTCCGCCGATCCGCCGGGTAGTGCGCGGACCCGCCCGACGATGCTGACCGCGACGCCCAGTCGGTGCGGGGGTATCGCTTTCACGTCGAAACCGCGTCCCGTGTCGGTGACGACCGCCTTGAATCGTCCCCGGTCGACGGTGACCTCGACGCCCCGTCGAGCCGACGGCCCCGCGTGCAGCAGGCTGTTGCGGACCGCCTCGCCCACCGCTTCGCCGACGGCGTGGACTGCCTCGCTCGGAAACGTCTCGGACTGCGCGTCGGGGGTGACGTGGGCTTCGACGAGCAGGGTGTCATCGATCGCGCCGACCGAGGTCCGCACGTACGCCAAGAGCCCCGCGGCGTCGTAGACGTCGATCTGCTCTGAGTAGAGTTCGTCGAGTTTGGCCAGCGTGACCTGGGCCTGTTTGCGGACCTCGTCGGTGTCGGATTGCCGTGCGGCCGCCAACAACGCCGACATCACCCAGTCGTGCAGGAGCGCGTTGTATCGGTTGCGCTGCACGGCGCGGGCGGACGTGGCAGCTGCGGATGCCGCTGCCGCATGGGCGGAGGCACGGGTCGAATCGAGCATGCGGCCGGTCCGCATCGCCATGCAGGCGGCGGCAACGAACAGTAAACAGAAGCTGTAGGAGAAGATCATGTCGGGCAGGAGCAGACCGTTGATGCTCGGCTCCCGCGCGGCGTGGTTGATCAACTGTGCCGGGATCACGGCGGCCGCAAGCAAAACCAACGCCCACTGCGGTCGCCAGATGATCGTGGCGGCCAAACCGGCCATCCCCGGAATGAGCGAAAACCACACGTCGGTGCCGGTCAGTTCCCCGTTCCAGGCGAACGGCCAGGTCAGGACGGCGACGACGAACAGGATGGCGCTCGCCGCCGCGGCGCGGCGCGCCCACACCGGTCGTTTCAGCAGCCCGGCGATTCCCATCGCAATGGCCGGGCCGAACACGAGGGTGGGGCCCAGTACGGCCCACCACGCCGCGGTGAGCCCCGCCTGCGCCACCACCAACGGAGCCAGGATAGCCAGGTAGGCCAGGTAGCCGCTGCTCAGGAACAGGAAGAACAGGTTGGTGAGTCGTTCCTCGGCGCTGCCTCCCGCGCTGTCGGGCGTCAGCGGCCGCGCCGCGGTATCGGCAGCCATCCGTCCTCCAACGCGCGTTTGTACAGGTCCGTCTTGGTGCGCGCCGGCCGTCCGGCCTCGGCGTACTTCTGCCGGATGCGACCGAGGTAGGCGTTGACGGTGTCTTCGGTCAACCCGGTCAGGCGCGCCACGCGTGCGGCCGGCTCGCCGGAGGCGTAGAGGTTGAGCACCTCGCGCTGCCGGGGGCTCAGGTTCACCTGCGCGAAGTCGTCATCGGCGTCGATGGCTGCCGCCCAGTCGAGGGTCGGCACCATCCGGCCCTGCGCCGCCGCCCGGACCGCCGCCGCCACGACCTCGTCACGCTCGGACTTCCGGACGACGCCGAGGACGCCCGCTCGTGCGGCGGCGCGAACCAGGAACGGTTCGTCGCCGGAGGTGAAGACGAGAGTCTCGATGCCCTTGTTCCGGAGTTGCTCGACGTTGGTGATCGGCGACGACCCGTCGGGCAGACGGAGATCGAGGATGGCGAGGTCCAGGTCGGTGGTGTCGGCAAGCAGGTCCGCCACCGTCGCTGCGGCGGCGACGATGACCAGGTCCGGGTCGGCAGAGAGGATCTGGCGCAGGCCGGCGACCGCGACGGCGTGGTCTTCGACCACGCCGATGCGGTAGGTGCGATCTTCATCGGTCCCCATGCCGAACTCCCCCCGGCGTTCGAACACGTCGGCGGTGCCGCGTGCTTGTGGCTCGCATTATGACCCCGATGTGGTCAGCGTGGGAACCGGATGTGCTCATTTCAGTTCCGATGTCGTCCGATCGACCGACATCGCAGAGGGGCGCCGACGATTAGCGTGGAGTGCCGTGTCCTCGTCAGGCCCGCCGACAGGAGGCACGATGACCGCACCGCCGCCTGAACCGGTGATTCCGCTTCGTCCGCTGTCGTTTCGCGAGATCTTCGTCGGGGCGTTTCGCGCGACTCGCTTGCACTGGAAGGTGTCGATCGGATCGACGGCGGTAATACTCTCCGTCGGTGTTGCACTGATAGTCGTCGCGTTGGCCGCGGTTTCTTCGGCCGGGCTTGCCATATTCGGGGTGTTTGGAGGCGATGGTTCGCTTGGGGCGCTCTTGGTCGCCCTCCTCGGGATTCTGCTGTTCGCAGACCTCGTCGTTGCCTTGATCGGCGTACCAGCCGATGCCGCGATCAACGGAATCTGCGTCATCACCGCCGATCGAGCGATTCGCGGCGAAGCAGTTGGGTTGGGCGCAGTGATCGAATGCGCGAGAGCGCGGTTTTTCCCATTGTGTCGGCTCATGGTGATGTGCTACGCCATTTGCGTTCTTTCATCGATTGTGCCGTTGCTGGCGATATTCATCGGCGGATATCAAGCGGCTGTTCCGACATTCTTGGTGTACATCGCGGCGATGTTCGTTGTCGGAATCCTGATCAGCCTCGCGCCGATTGTTGTGACCCTCGAAGAGCGCGGCGCGCTGTCAGCCCTCAAGCGGTCGATCGCCCTCGTCAGGCCCGCGCTGGGTCGGCTAGTGGTCCTGCACATGCTGTGGGTTGCTGTCGTCTTCGCCGCATTCTTCGTGACCGCCACTTTCGCTATCGTGGTCTCCTTCGCCTTCAGTCCGCTGTCGGTGTTGTTCTTGCCGCTCAATCTTGTCGTCGTCGTATTGGTCTTTCCGGTCTTCCGGACCCTGCAAACGCTCATCTACACCGACCTGTTGATTCGCGAAGGTACTTACCGGGCCGGTCGAGTCGGTCGGCCCGTCGGACTGGGTGCGAACAACTCGGCCGAAAAGGCGCCAGCACCGTTCTTCGCGGCCGAGCCCTATCACGCTGCCCGAGTAGCCGCCGAGCCGCCGCGGACCGCAACTCCGGCCGAGTACGCTCAGTTCGCTCCGATCCAGCCGCAGTACCAGTACGGAAATCCGTACCAACCGCTTAGCGCTCAACACTTCTGGCCACCTGCGCCTCCCGGCGGGAACACACCCCCGAAAGACCACCCACGTCGACGCGGACCACTCGCGATCATCGCCGTCATCGGCGTGTTGGCGCTCGTCGTCTCGAGCGGGGCCGTGTGGTGGCTTGTGAATCGCGACGAGAGCATGCCGGCGGTGGAGGCAACCGGTCAGCTCCGCAACCCCTATCCCGCGGCGCCCACGGCCACGTGGGTAGTCGACGCCGGGCAGATTTTCTCCCGTGCGCAGTTCGCTGCACCGATTCCGTCGCCCACAGGATCCAACACACCGGGCTTCATCAACCTCGGCGACACCCTCGTCACGACGGCGTACCTCCCCCAAACCGATCGCGGCGCAGATCTCGTCGCGATCGACTCGGAGTCCGGCACGGTGCGATGGACGGCACCGATCGGTTTCGACGTCACCTGTGCGTCGCGCACGGTAGACGACCTGCTGCCGTGCTTTCGTACCCAAGGCTTCGTCGACGAACACGTGGAAGAAGTCGTGTTCCTGAACATGTCCGACGGATCTGTCGATCACCGAATCGCGGCGAGCGGGATCGAGAGGATCGAGGTGGTCGGGGACGACATCGTCACCGCCGGCTACCATGGCATCGCGCGCGGCTCCACCACCGACCTGACCGAGCACTGGAGCACGCCGTGGGAGCCCCGCGACAGCTGCCCGGGCTCGGGCGATGCGCAGTACTTCGGCGCCGACGACGAGTTCGTGCACTTCGGCACCGACGCGGGAAGCCTCGTCGTTCGTGCCCGCGACGGAAAGCGCGTGATCGACAGCGACGCGCAGCAGGTCACCGTCTATCCCGGTCATGGGGTAGTCGCCGAGGTGTGCCGCGGCGGCGATCCCGACAACAGGCTCGCGCTGGTGCTGGACGGCACCGGTGCTCTCCTGCGCTCCCACGCCAGCGACGGCGGATTCACGAGTCCCTTGGCGCTGGACGACGAGTCGGAACGGTACGTGGTCGACGGAACCGCCTACGATTTCTCCACCGGCACACAGGCATGGTCGTACGGCAGCGCCGTGACCGACATCGTCGACCACACCGCGCTCGTGCTGACGGGCGGGCCGTTGACTGCCGTCGATCTCGACACCGGCGATATCCGGTGGACGCACGACTTCGACCCCGTCGAGTCCTACACGGTGCCGTTCATGTGGATGACGGACCGAGAGCGCGTGCTGTTCGAGGTGGACGACGACCTGCGCGCGGTGAACCTGACCGACGGAGCGCTGGAATGGACGACGCCGATCTCCGACGGCACGCCACGACCCGCAGGGTACGGATTCGCCGTCGCGTCCGACGACGCGATCGTGTACTACGCGCCGACCGGTGGCTCGGCGGGTGCGACTCCTGCGCCACAAACCGGGACCGAATCCACCCAACTCGTCACCAAGTGCGGCAAGGCACCTGAGATGACCCCGGTGCAGTATCGCACCGACACCGCGGGGTTGGTGGTGCGTATGGAACTGCGGGCACGCTGCCCGGGAGGGGACATCCTGTCCACCGACGCACTTCGGGTGTCGATCTCCGAGAACGGACAACCCATCGCCGCCGGCGTTTTCGATGTTTCGTCTGCGCCGATCTATCTGCCGCCGACGGACTCGTCGGGCACCGGATCGACGGTGGAGCACGAGTTCTACTTCCCCGTCGGAAGCTTCTGGCGCCTGCCGAATTCGATCGGCAACGGGACCGCACGAGATGCCCAGAGGGCCAACGGCAGTCGCACGCAGGTGGTCGAGTGCGTCGACACCGGCACCAGCCGTGGGCCGAGCAAGGGTGAGTTCAGGGGGGAAGCGGCCGTCGGCGCGACAATCGCGACGAACGGCGTTCTGCCGACACTCGTGGACGCGGAAGCTGCGGCCCTCGACGCGCTGCGCGCGCAGGCCAATGCCGACCGCGCCTCGGTGCAGAGCGACCTCGCCGATCGCTGGGTGCCGCAGTTGTCGTCGAAACGCGTTGGGCTCGTCGCTCCCGACGTCGACGGCCGGATGGTGACGTGGTCGGCGACGGAGATCCTCAACCAGCATCTTCGGATGAGGTTGCAGTACCCCGAGGTCCGGCTGGTGTGGAGCGACGAGTGGCGAACCTTCGATCTCCGCGGCTGGTGGGTGACGATCGCCGGCGCCACGTTCCCCGACGCGAGCGCCGCGAACGGGTGGTGCGACTCGCGTGGAATCGCGGTCGACGAGTGTTTCGCGAAACTGATCAGCAACACCCGGGATTCGTCGGGAACGACCCAGTACCGGCGCTAGTCGTTCGAACACACGACAGACCCGAACACGAAATGTTCGTAACGTCTTCAACAACCGCACGTCGTCATAGGTGCGGTCGACCAAATGTCGAGGGGGTGGTGATGAGTTCTGCAACCGGCGCGCGCTGCGTGCGGTGCAACTCTTGGCTGGATCCGGGCGCGGCGTTCTGTGCCGCGTGCGGTGCGCCGGTCACCGACCGGGTTGTCCCGCCGCCGGACTACGCCGCGCCGCGCGACTACGCCGCGCCGCCGGACTATGAAGCACACCGGTTCACGACCGAGACGCCCGCCGCACCGCCATCCCCGGTCGCCATCCCCGGCACCGTCGACGCCTCACGCGGACTCCGGTTGTGCGCCTTCCTCATCGACCTCGGCACGGTCCTCGTCGCGGTCCTGCTGGTCCTCGTCGCCGCGCTCGTCACCGACGTCCGCGCGGTCGCCTACTACATCGCGCCGCTGGCCGCGGTCGCGACCTGGGTGTGGCTGCAGGAATGCCAGGGGCTGACGGGCTGCACGGTCGGCAAGGCGGTGATGGGGCTGCGGCTCGTCACCGTGCCGCAGGGCGAGCTTCCCGGGATCGCCGCCGTCATCGCACGCAGCGTCGTGTTCGTCGCCACGCTCGGGGTCGCGGGACTCGTCCTCACCCGCTCGGTCTACGGCTATCGGCAGGGCTGGCACGACCGCGCCGTCGGCGTGGGCGTCGTCGACGTGGTGACGGGTCGCAATCCGCTGGGACCGCAGCAGGTCACCGCGATCCTGCGGCGCCCCAAACCGGGACTGCGCTCGATCGACGCGCCGGTCGCCGTCGCACCGACTCCGCCGTACGGGTCGTGACGTGCAGCTGAAACTGATCCTGCGCCGCGACGACGGCAGCATCGCGAATCTCGCCGTCACCGCCGATGCCACCGCGTCGGTGTCCGACCTCGCCCGCGCCCTCGTCGACGGCGACCCGCAGGCGCAGCGCACCACCCCCACCGACGACGACCTCACCCTGCGCCTCGAACACTTCGCGAGTCAGGCGCCGACCCAGGGTCGCATGCTGGACGGACACGCCAGCCTGATCGATGCCGGCGTCCGGTCCGGGTCGACGGTGTCGGTGTGCCCCGGCGCGGCGGCAGTGCCGCGCCGCGGCCGCCGGGAGGTCGCCGTCCTGCGCGTGCTGTCCGGTCCCGACGCGGGTCGTGACTTCCCGCTTCCGCTGGGCACCAGCGCAATCGGGCGCTCCAACGTCGCGGCCGACGTCGTGCTCAGCGACCCGAGCGTCTCGAACCTACACGCCTACGTCACGGTCGGCGAGAGCATCGAGATCGTCGACAACAACTCGGCCTCCGGCGTCGGCATGGGCGGGCAGCGGGTCGCGCGGACGCTCGTCGGATCCGCCGACGTCGTCTACCTGGACGGCACCGGTATAGCGATCGCGCACACCCAGCGGTCCGCCGCCGCCCGGTCGGACCGTTCCGCTACCGAGTTCAACCGGTCGCCGCGGGTGATCGGGCGCTTCGACGACCGCACCGTGCAGGCGCCGGAACCACCGAAACGGCCCGAGCCGGGCCGGATCCCGATGCTGTCGATCCTCGCGCCCGCCCTGCTCGGCCTGGTCCTGCTGGCCGTGACCCGCAACGCGCTGACCCTGCTATTCGTCGCGCTCAGCCCGGTCCTGATGCTTGCGATGTACGTCGACACGAGGATGGCGGACAAGCGCCGGTTCGAGCGTGAAGTGGACGGGTTCTCCGGGTCGCTGCGCGCCACCGCCGCCGACCTCGAGACCGCGCAGAACGTCGAACGCGCCGTCCGGCAGGCCGAAACACCGGCGCTGGCCGAGGCGCGCGACGCGATTTTCCGGCTCGGGGAACTGATGTGGACGCACCGGCCCGAACACTCCGGGTTCCTCACCGTCCGGCTGGGTCTGGGCACGGCGCAGTCGCGGTGCCGCATCGAGATGCCGACCCAGAACGACACCGAACCCCGCTACTGGGGCCAACTCGTCGACCTGCAGACCACATTCTCCGTCATCGCCGACGTACCGATCGTCGGCGACCTCAGATCGTCCGGTGCGCTGGGAATCTGCGGCCCGCGTGGACTGGTGGACGGCGTCGCACGCGGGGTGTTGCTGCAGCTGGTCGGCCTGCACTCGCCCGCGGAACTGTCCGTCGCCGCGTTCGCCTCGCCCGCCTCCCGGGGGTCGTGGGAGTGGCTGGAGTGGTTGCCGCACTGCGGATCCGTGTACAGCCCGTTCACCGGCAGCCACCTCGCCGACACCGAGACCGCGGCGGTCGCGCTGCTCGCGGCGCTCGAGGGTCTCGTGTCGCAGCGGATCGCCGATCTCGGTGAACAGCAGCGCCCGACCTGGAGCGCAGTGTCGGTGCCGCAGGACGGGCGACCCGACCTCGAGAAGCCCGCTCCGATGCTCCCCGCCGTCGTCGTGCTCGTCGAGGACGACGCCCCGGTCGACCGCGCCCGACTGACCCGCCTCGCGGAACTCGGCCCGGCGGCGAGCGTGCACGTGCTGTGGGTAGCCCCGCAGCGCGGCAACCTGCCCGCCGCCTGCCGCAGCTTCCTGCTCGTCGAGTCGGAACACGATGGCTCGACCGCTGGGTCGGTCCGGATGGGGCGGTTGGACTTTCCGGTGTCGTCGGAGACCATCACGGTCGAGGCCGCGCGTCAGCTGGCGTTGCTGCTCGCGCCGATCGTCGACGTCGGCGCGGCCGTCGAGGACGAGACCGACCTGCCGCGCTCGGTGTCCTACCTCGCGCTGACCGGTCACGACATCGCGGAGGACCCGGCGGCGGTGGTCGCACGGTGGCGGGGGTCGAACTCGATCGTCGACCGCGACGGCGGGCCCCGCCCGATGCTGCGGGAGGACAACACGCTGCGCGCGCTGGTGGGCTCCGCCGGCGCGGCGCCGTTCCACCTCGACCTGCGCGAGCAGGGCCCGCACGCCCTCGTCGGCGGCACCACGGGCGCCGGCAAGAGCGAATTCCTGCAGGCGTGGGTGCTCGGCATGGCCACCGCGCACAGCCCCGACCGGGTGACGTTCCTGTTCGTCGACTACAAGGGCGGGTCCGCGTTCGCGGAATGCGTCGACCTCCCGCACTACGTGGGCCTGGTGACCGACCTGTCGCCGCACCTGGTGCGCCGCGCGTTGATCTCACTGAAGGCGGAACTGCGGTACCGGGAGCATCTGCTCAACACCAAGCGGGCCAAGGACCTGCTGACGCTCGAGCGGTCCGGCGACCCGGACACGCCGCCCGCCCTGGTCATCGTCGTCGACGAATTCGCCGCGCTGGCGAAGGAGGTGCCCGAGTTCGTCGACGGGGTCGTAGACATCGCGGCCCGCGGGCGTTCGCTCGGCCTGCATCTCGTGCTCGCGACCCAGCGGCCAGCCGGCGTCGTCAGCGACAACCTGCGCGCCAACACGAACCTGCGGATCGCGTTGCGGATGGCCGACGAACCGGACTCGATCGACATCGTCGGACGCCCCGTCGCGGCGCATTTCTCGGGCGACGTCCCGGGCCGGGGGATCGCGAAGGCGGGGCCGGGCCGGCTCACGACCTTCCAGTCCGGCTACACCGGCGGCTGGACCCGGGGTCACGACGAGCACGCACCGATCGACGTGGCCGAGATGAGCTTCGGGCAGGGTCGGATGTGGCGCCCACCGGTGGTCGCGGACGGCGCCGAGGCGGCGGGCCCCACGGACATCGTGCGGATCGTGGCGACCGTCGGTGCGGCCGCGCATGTCGCAGGTATTCCGGCCCCGCGCAACCCGTGGCTCCCCGAACTCGCTGACGTGTACGACCAACGGGCGGTGGACGACTCGCTGCAGGACACACACCTGCTGATCGGTGTGAGCGACGATCCCGACCACCAGGCCCAGGTCCCCGCCTACTTCCGGCCCGACGACGACGGCAACATGGCGATCTTTGGGACCGGCGGGGCGGGCAAGTCGACGGTGTTGCGGACGCTGGCCGTCGCGGCGTCGCTCGCGCCGGATCCAGTCGAGATCTACGGGCTCGATTTCGGTTCCGGCGGTCTGCATCTGCTCGCGGGCCTGCCGAACGTGGGTGCGGTGATCGACGGCGACGACGAGGAATGCGTCGGCCGGCTGCTGCGGCGCTTGCGTGGCGAGATCGACGCGCGCAAGCAGCGCTATACCGCAGTCGGCGCCGACCGCATCGGCGACTACCGCAAGCGCGCCGGTGCGGCGGCCGAGCCGCGGATCCTGCTGCTCGTCGACGGCGTCGGCCCGTTCCGCGACGCCTACGAGCATTCGACGCACTCGCCGTGGTTCGCGGTGTTCACGCAGATCGCCTCCGGCGGGCGGCCATTCGGAATCCACGTGGCCGTCACCGCTGACCGGCCCAACGCGGTGCCGACGTCGCTGGCTTCGCTGATCCAGCGCCGCCTGATCCTGCGGCTCGCCAGCGCCGACGACTACGCGATGGCGGGCGTCCCCGCCGACGTGCTGGCACCCGACTCACCGCCCGGCCGGGGCATCCTCGACCGGCTCGAGGTACAGGTTGCGGTACTCGGCGGGACGCCGAACGTGGCGCTACAGAGCGGTGAGTTCGACCGTCTCGCTGAGGAGTTGGTGGCCCGCGGCGTGCCGGTCGCGACGCCGATCGCGCGGCTGCTCGAGCGGGTGGCGCTCGACGATCTGACCTCCGGCACCGCCGGCGAGGTCGTGATCGGGATGAGCGCGCGCGACCTCGCGCCGGTCGGAGTGCGGACGAGCGGACTGTTCATGGTCACCGGGCCGCCGTCGAGCGGGCGGACCGTCGCCTTGCGCACCATCGCGCACGCGCTGCATCGGCTGGACCCGGCACGCATGCTCGCGCTGCTGTCACCCGGGCGTAGCGAGCTTGCCGCGGAGGGGATCTGGAACGCAAAGGCGCAGCGTCCGAGCGAAGCCGGGCCGCTCGCGTCCGATCTCGCCGCGCGGGTCGCCGACGGTCGACAGGCGCCGGGGTCGCTCGTTGTGATCATCGAGTCGCTCGCCGACTTCGCCGACACGGAAGCCGAATCCGACCTGGCTCTGCTGGCGAAGACCTGCGCGGCGGAGGAGATGTTCGTGGTCGGGGAGTCGGCGGTGTCGAGTTGGTCGCAGGCCTACAACCTCGGCGGACCGTTCAAGGCGGCGCGCCGCGGGTTGGTGCTCATGCCCACCGATACCGACCCGGACCTGCTGAGCACTCCGCTGGGCCGGATCCGGCCGGGCGACTTCCCGCCGGGGCGGGGATTCCTCGTAGAGAAGGGGAAGGCGGTGAAGCTGCAGACCGCGATGCTCGACCGATGATCGACCTAATTCATGTGCAGCAGAAAGGAAACAAACGATGGCGGTGTGGGGACAGGACATCGGTGAAGTCCGGCAGCTGGCGAACCAGCTCACGACCAAGGCCGACGAGATCCAGGCGATCATGACGCAACTGAACACCCGGATCAGCCAGGTGCACTGGACCGGCCCGGATGCCGACAAGTTCAAGAGCGACTGGAACGGCCAGCACGTCTCGCAGCTCAAGACGGTGGTGTCGGCGCTGCGTGACGCCGGGCAGCGTGCACAGCGCAACGCCAGCGAGCAGGAACAGACCAGCAACGCCTGACCGGTGGGCCGGGCGAGGGGAGCAGCGATGAATGGTGTTGTGGGAGCGGATGTCGCGGAACTGCGCGACCTGGCAACCGCGCTCGATCAGGCCGGCGAGCGCCCGGCCGCCATTCACGGCGACCTCACCCGGCGCACGGACGCGTCGCGTTACTGGCTCGAGCCGGACGCGGCGCGGTTTCGGGAACGGTGGCGCTCCAGCGACGCCCTGCGGTTGCGGGGCGTCGCGGCGGCGCTGTCCGAGCAGGCGGATCGGCTGCGGCGCAATGCGGATGAGCAGGAACGCGCCAGCGCCGCCGACGGCGAGGGGTCGTCGGCGGCGTCGGGTGGCCACCGATCCGACGTGCAGGCACCACGCGGTACTGCCGATCTGTACGGCGTCATTCGATCGGACGCACTTGGAAATGATGGACTGCTCATCGAGCGCGTGAGCGGTGACGATGGCGTCGCCAGGTACATCGTGTACATCGGGGGAACGGGAAGCGCGGGAGCCGGCGAGGACTGGGCGAACCGGATGTCGAACGAGGACAACGTGTGGAAGGTACTCACGCACATGGCAGACCCCTACATCGTGGACAGAATGCTCGATGAGATTCCTGAGGGTTCGGACGTGATGATCGTGGGTTACAGCCAGGGCGGTATCGATGCGCAGAACCTCGCGGCGATGAATGCCTTCGGCAGTCGGCCGTTCAATGTGACGGACGTGATTACCTATGGATCCCCAACCGTCGCAGGCGTTCACCCAGAGACATTTGGGACCAATGTTCTTCATCTGCGGGCCGAAAGTGACATCGTGCCGCCGCTGGGATTGCTGCAGCCTCTCGATGCACAACTGAAGTCACTTGCGCAGACTTCGACCACAAACTTGATCAATGCCACCACGGGACTGTTCGGACAAGTTGGAGAGTTTTCACAGGCATCGGGCGTCCAGGGAGATTGGAAAGCCATACACATGGACGCACAGTCATACGTGAACGTTGGTAGGGCGTTCGACGACAGCACCGATTCTCGATACGCGCAGATTCGCGAGAGCATTGCGCGTTACCAGGGCGACGTCGTCGGAACGGATTCGGTCCGATGACCAGCATGTACGGCGCCGACGTCGCCGAACTGCGCACGCTGGCATCCTTCCTCGACCAGAACGCCGAGCGCTTGCAGGTGTTGTCCAGAGTCCTCGGAAGGCGTGTCGAATCGTCACGTTCTTGGAGTGGTCCCGACGCCGATCGGTTCCGCTCCGACTGGCCGGGCAACGTCGCGAGCCCGCTCCGGTCGGCTGCCGAACGATTGCGAGATTCCGCACAGGCATTGCACCGCAACGCTCATGAGCAGGAGAACGCGAGCGGGGCTGAGGGCGCGGCCGCATCGCCGGGATCTGTCGCCGCAAACGGATCGACGCCCTTGCCGGATCCGCGGGACCTGACGCTGAATGGTGTCAACCTGTGGGACCTTGCCAAGCTGGCTGCGGGAAACGTCGGCCCGCTGGAGCGGATCGTAGACGTCGTGGGAATCGGTGAAGCTCTTGGCGACTTCGGTTACGCCGTTCTGCAGAACGACCCATCCGCGACGCTCGACAACGGTGCCGACCTGATCGCGACGACGCTCAAGTTCGCTGCTCCGCCCTTCTCGCCGATTCACCTCGCGGGATCGGCGCTGGACATCTGGAAGTTCGTGATCCAGGAAGGCGCCAAGTCAGACTTTTCTCCGGAGGGAATCACCACGGTGGGCAACTACATCGCACAGGATCCGGCCGGCGCCGCACAAGGCGCGCTCGACGGTCTCCGTGCCAACGCCGTCTCGATCGTATCGGCAGTGCTATGACCGACCCCTCGAAAGTCCTACTACTTGCCGACGACGAGGTCGTCGCGATCGCCGCCCTGCTGGGCGTCCCGTGGCCGACCCCGTTCACCGTCGCCGGCCACATCGACCGCGAGGTGGTCGAAGCCATGGTCCAGCGCGGCACCACATCGCTGCTCGTGCGCGAACTCGCCACGGCAGCCACCGGTACGGTCGAACTCGGTGGGGTCGTCCACTCATATCTCGATCCCATGCTCACGGGCGCCCACGTCACGATGTTCCACTGCACCGCCGATGCTCCCGACAAGGCGCTCGGCGGCATCGTGCACATGCATCGCGGCGATGAAGGCGTGATCGTCGAAGCCGTCGCGGCCGGCGGTCTCCGACAGCTCAGCCGCCAGCCCGCCGACGGCTGGTGGAGCATGGTCTCGCGGTTGGCCCGCGCCGTCTTCGACGACGGCGTCGCCGAGCGGCCCGAAGGCGTGGCCCTGTGCCTGTTGCTCCCCGATGGGCCCGCTGCCCGCATCACCATGTTGGCGAAGGGTCGGATCGACGCCGGCACGTTCACCGCCGACGACGGCTACATCGTCACCGACTCGACCCCGCTGTGGAGTGACGACGTCCTCGAGGAGTGGACCCGATGAGCATCGAACCCGATTCACCCTGGCAGGATCCGAATCCTGCTGTCCCCGGGCGTCGTAACGCGCGCACGATCCTGGCGGTGAGCGGGGTCGCGCTCGTCGTGGTGGTCGTCGGGGCGCTCGTCGGAACCGTGTTGCGGGACAAGAGTCTCTCGCAGTTCGACGACACCCTCGTGTTCCAGCCCCGCAACGTCACGACCGCCGACCCGTTCACCCCGGACCTCGCCGGCATGGACGTCCCGATTTCCGATCAGGCGACCCAGGCGCTCGACGCCGACCGGGCGACGATGACCTACGACACGGACCGCGGCACCCGCACCGTGGCCGGCACCACGCCCGGGTTGTACGGCGGCACCGGGAACAACACCTCCTGCAATGTCGAAGCCGCGGCGCAGTTCATGGCGGAGAACCCGGACAAGGGCGCGGCGTGGGCGTCGGTGTTCGGGATCGCGACCGACCAGATCCCCTACTACCTCAACACCCTCACGCCCGTCGTCCTCGCCTCCGACACGTGGGTGACCGACCACAGCTTCCGCAACGGGCAGGCGGTCCCGTACCAGTCGGTCCTCCAGGCCGGCACCGCGGTGATGGTCGACCCCGCGGGGGTGCCGAGGGTGCACTGCAGTTGCGGCAACCCGATGTCCCCGCCCGCGGACCGGCCGATCACCGAGTACAGCACCCAGGGAGCGCAGTGGGCGGACTACGAACCGGAGAACGTCGTCGCCGTGTCCTACGCGGACGCGACTCCGGTGGCACAGGCCGAGTCGACTCCGACCACGGCGGTGCCGTCCCCGACTGTGAGCGACTTCCAGTTGCTCGACCTGATCACCGCCGCACCGCTTCTCCGCACGGTGGGGCGACTGGTCGATATATCCGCGGCAGCACCGTTGAGCGCGCCGCTGCCCGATCCGGTCGCGATGAACGTGGCGACAAGGGCCGAGTCGCTGGTGCCGATCGCGGCGCCGGTCGAGGCAGGCGAGGTGGAGGCCGAGGCCGACGAGCCGCCATCGAGCGAATCGTCCACGACCACCACCACGACCACGGCAACGACCACCACGACCACGACGCGGCCGATCGCACCGATCGCGGAACCGACGACCACCACCACGACCGTCGCCAGCCCGGCTCCACCGCCACCCGCGGCCGTGACGACGACACAGACGACGCCTCCACCCGCACCCGCGCCACCGCCGGTCGTCGTCCCGTCGACCACGACGCCCGCGGTCACGACGACGACCACGACCACACTCCCGCCGACCACGACGCCCGCGGATCCGCCGACCAGGTTCAGCGGCCCGGCATCGGGCACAGTCTCGAGCTTCGCGCTGGCCGACGGCACGTCGTGTCGGGCCGTGCCGCCTGCGCCGGTGGTCGAGGCGCCGGCCGTTCCGACGCCGCGCATCGGCGGCAGCGCAACGGAATCGGTGGTTCCGACGACCGCACGAACGACCACGCGTCAGGCGCCGAGCTTGACCGAGTTCACGTGCACCGACGGATCGACATTGGAGTTCAGCGCATCCGAGTTGTCGGCCGCGGCGATCGACAGTGCGTCGGTCGATGGGGTGTGGATGGTGCGGACCGACTCCGGGTCGGTCGCCGTCACGAGTGCGATCCGTACGGCGGGCTGAGGAACCGGAGGCATACAGGACCGGGTTGGGGGGATCACACAACAACCGGAGGGGAGCACGAAATTGAGGATCAAGAACACCGTTATCGTGGGCGTCGGGGTGGTGGCGCTCGTGCTGGCGGGCGGGGGAGTCGCGTCGGCAGGGCCGTTCGGCAGCGCGGATCTGGGTAGCTCGGGTCCACTGGCAGGGCCGCTCCAGCAGCTCGACGACCTGTTGGGCACCGGATCGTCGGTCGGCTCGTCGGTGCTGGACGGGCTCGGGCTGGGGCTCGGGTCGTCGCTGCCGACGCAGCAGTGCAACGAGTCGACGAAGTCCGGGCACGACGGCATCACCGACACCAATCACCAGCTGGGCCGGTCCGGACCGCTGTCGTTCGTGCTGTCCTACGAGACCGTGAGCGTGCCAGACGAGATCCAGGTGTACTACCAGGGTGCGATGGTGGCCACGACAGGACGCGTCGGCGACGCGATCAACGAGGGGACCGGGTCGATTGTCGTCAATCTTCCGCCGGGCGCCTCGACGTCGGTCATGGTGCGGGTGATCGGCGGCGACTACACCGACTGGGAATACACCGTCAACTGCCCGGCGTAGTTTGCGACGAGTGTGCTCTGGCGGCGGTGTCCAACCGACTCTTGCCGCCACCAGAGAACACTCGTGCCCTTTGCCGCACGCGCCATGCGATAGCTAACGATTTGCTAGGACTGTGCGACATACCAGTCGGAGCGCGCAACGTCGCGCGCTCCACCAAGTGTCACCGGAACCCGGCGAGCACCTCGTTGACCTCCCCGGCATCGAACCGGGCGGGATCGAACTCGGCGCCCGACTCGAGCCCGAGCCACTCGAGCTTGTCCTCGTGTTCGGGGTGGGCGGGGTCGGCGAGGATCTCGACGAGCTCCTCGTATCCCCCGATTCCCCCGCAGTCCTCCGGTGGCGTGGCACGGCGACCGGCGGTGCAGCGCGGGTAGCGGGTCTTCGGTTCGCGGTCGAGCACCTTCTCCACCACGATGTCGTGGTCCCAGCCGTCGCCGAAGTCGTAGGTGTAGCGGATCTTCGCCTTCTCGCCGTCCGCCACCTGCTCGAGCGCGACCGGTTTCTCCGACTTGTGCCCGAGCTCGGGATCGGGCACACCGAACGTGCCGTACCGGGTCTCGAACGCGTGCATGTGGTAGCCCTCCCAGCCGAACGCGATCTGGATGACGTCGTGCAGCTTGGCGAGTGTGATGCCGGCGGGCACCTCGAGGCGCCGCCAGATCGGCGGCTTCGCGCCGACCAGGTTCACCTTGATCTGGTACACCGGCGCCGGACCGTCGGCCTTCTTCCGCTTCGGCGGCAGTTTCGGGGCCGGGCGTTGCCCGATCGTTTCGAGTGCGCGCTCGAACGCGCTGCCGTCGGCGCCGAGGAGCTGCATCAGTTCCTCGATCGAAGGCAGCCGGCGGGCATCGAAATCCTCGTGCGGTGCGGGCGGCTTGGGCGATTTCGGGAGCGCGTCGAGCCGGGTGCGGAGCAACAGTCGCATCGTGTGGAATTCCGCCGGGTCTCGGTCGTCGTCGTCGTCTTCGTCTGCGTCGAACATGGCGAACAGGTCGTCGATGGCGTCGCGTTCGCCGAGCTCTTCGTCGTGGTCCTCGCGCACGTCCAGTGCGTTCTCGACCTGCCAACGGAACTCCGCGGCGTCGAGTTCCTCGATGGTGAACTCGCCGCCGTGCATGCGGACATCCTCGTCGATGAGGTCGAAGGCCTCCTGCAGACCGGCCTCGTCGAGCAGGGCGATGTCGCCTGCGGCGCCGCACTCGGCATCGTCGACCCGGATCAGCAGGGCGTGCGATCGACGGCCACGATGAAACTCGCACGCCAGAAACGATGTCGCGGCCTCGGAGACGGTGAGCCGTCGATGGTTGCCGGAGGTGACCGGGGCGCGCAGCTCGTCGGCCCACCGCGGGGGCTGCACTCCGCCCGCGACGATGCGATCCGCGGCCGCGAACGCGATCGGCGCGACCTTGTCACCGCCGACCGAGCCCAGCGCCAGCACCATCGCCAGCGCGGTGGCCGAGGCCCGCTGCTCGACCGCCGGGATCACCCGCGAGACCAGCCCTTCGTCGAATGCGCTGCCCGCAATGCGGCGGAAGGACAGGATCGACGATCCGACGAGCTCGGCGTCCAGCGGGTCGGCCGCGAGCGCGAGGTCTCGGGCGATCTCGAGCAGGGCGTCGATCACCACCGCGGGATCGGCTTCCACGCCGGTGCAGCTCGGGCAGGTGCACGGGGGTTCGGGTGGGTCGATGAGCACGGGATTGCGCGGCTGCGGCGCCCGCTTCTTGGTTTTCCGGCGGCGACTCACGGCGGTCATGCCCTCAAGTGTGCACACCGCGGGCGCCGGCTTCGTGCACCCCCCGGTCTCGACCGCGTCGGCGTGCCGCCGAACCGAGCCGACACCGCTTCGTTACGCTGACCGCGGCGCCGAGGAAAGAGGAACCCGCATGCTGGTGCTGCACGGATTCTGGTCGGTAACGGATGGGTTGTGCCTGTGGGCCGAGGACTCCGAACGGACGGTGAAGAGCCCCAGTCAGGCCCTGCGCTCGGCTCGACCGCACCCGTTCGCGGCCACCGCCGACACAATTGCGGCCGTTCATCCGGGCAAGCAGGACTCCGCGGTCGTGCAACTGCCCTCGCTGCGATCGGCGCCGCTCGACTCGCCCGAACTCGTCCGCATCATTCCGCGCCCGGCTCCTCGAAACCATCCCGCCCTGCTGCCCTGGACGGTGCCGGTGGTCCGGATCGACCCGGCGTCGGCCCAGACAGTGTTCGACGAACCCGTCGCCGACGTACGCAACGGCGCGTCGATCGGCCACCTCGCCGACATCGCCGCCTTCGCCCGCGAGCTGGTCGACCGGGGCCGCCTTCTCCCCACGGTGCGCCGAGACGGGGACGGTGCGCTGGCGAGCTGGCGTCCCGTTCTGCAGGGTCCCGACATCGTCGCGTTGAACGTGCTGGTGACCGCGATGCCTCCGGTGTGCCGGGCAGCCGTGGGTCAGCCGGACGGCCACGAACTCGTCGTGTCGGCGTTGACCGCGATCGTGGACGCCCACGCTCGCGCGACCATGCCTCCCGACGTCGACCTGCTACCCCGCCGCCGCGGCCGGGCCCCGAAGCGCGCCCCCGCCGCCGAGGCCTGGCTGACTGCGTTGCTCGCGCCGGACGGACGGTTCGACCCCGACGCCGACGCCCTCGACACGCTGACCGAGGCGTTGCGCCCGTGGGACGAGTTCGGCGTCGGCACCACCTCACCTGCCCACGCCACCTTCCGGCTGGCCGAGCCCAATGCGGACGACCCCGAGTCCGGGTGGCGGCTCGAGTTCCTGCTCCAGTCGACCGCGGACCCCAGCCTGCTCGTGGCCGCCGAGCAGGTATGGGACGACGACGGCGGGCTGAGCCGGTGGCTGCTGCGCCCGCAGGAGTTGCTCCTCACCGAACTCGGCCGTGCCAGCCGCATCTACCCGGGCCTGATCGACGGTCTGCGCAGCGCCTGTCCGAACGGTGTCGACCTCGACGTCGACGGCGTCTACCAGTTCCTGTCCGCCATCGCACCGCTGCTCGACGAAGCGGGCTTCGGCGTACTGCTGCCGTCGTGGTGGGACCGGCGCCGCAAGCTCGGGCTCACCCTGTCCGCCAGCACACCGGTCGACGGGATCGTCGCCGGGCAGTCGAAGTTCGGCCAAGCGCAACTCGTCGAGTTCCGTTGGGAGCTGGCCGTCGGCGAGGACACCCTGACCGACGACGAGATCGCCGCGCTGGCGCAGGCGAAGGCGCCGCTGATCAGGCTGCGCGGGCAGTGGGTCGCCGTCGACACCGACCAGCTGCGCCGCGGGCTGGAGTTCCTCGAACGCGAAGCCACCGGCCAGATGACGGCCGGGGAGGTTATTGCGTTGGCGTCGAGCCACCCCGACGACCTCGACACCCCACTCGAGGTCACGGCGGTGCGCGCCGACGGGTGGCTGGGCGATCTGCTCGACGGCAGCGTCGCCGCGTCGCTGGAGCCGGTCACACCCCCGGACGGGTTCACCGCGACACTGCGGCCCTATCAGGAGCGGGGTCTGTCGTGGTTGATGTTCCTGTCCTCGCTCGGCCTCGGCAGCTGCCTCGCCGACGACATGGGTCTCGGCAAGACAGTCCAGCTGCTGGCGATGGAATCCGCACAGCGGCAACGGGAACCGGACACTGGGCCGACGTTGCTATTGTGCCCGATGTCGCTGGTGGGCAACTGGCAGCGTGAGGCGGCGAAGTTCGCGCCCGGGCTGCGGGTCTACGCACACCACGGGGGCACGCGACGGACCGGTGACAGCCTGCGCGAGCTGCTCGAGGACACCGACCTGGTCGTCACTACCTACGCCACCGCGCATCGCGACATCGACGAACTCGTCGAATTCGACTGGAACCGGGTGGTTCTCGATGAGGCACAGGCCATCAAGAACAGCCTGTCGCGCACCGCGAAGGCGGTCCGACGGCTGCGCGCCGGTCACCGGGTGGCGTTGACCGGGACGCCGGTGGAGAACCGGCTCGCCGAGCTGTGGTCGATCATGGACTTTCTCAATCCCGGCATCCTCGGCTCCTCGGAGATGTTCCGCACCCGCTACGCGATCCCGGTGGAGCGGCACGGGCTGACCGGGCCGGCACGTCGGCTGCGGGAGGTCACCCGGCCCTACATCCTGCGTCGGGTCAAGACCGACCCGGCGATCATCGACGACCTGCCCGAGAAGATCGAGACCAAGCAGTACTGCCGGCTCACCACCGAGCAGGCGTCGCTGTACCAGGCGGTCGTGGACGACATGCTCGAGAAGATCGCGAACACAGCCGGCATACAGCGGCGCGGCCTCGTGCTCGCCACGATGGCCAAGCTCAAGCAGGTCTGCAACCATCCCGCGCAGCTGCTGCACGACCGCTCGTCGGTGGGCCAGCGCTCCGGCAAGGTGATTCGGCTCGAGGAGATCCTCACCGAAATCCTCGCTGAGGGCGACCGGGTGCTGTGCTTCAGTCAGTTCACCGAGTTCGCCGAGATGCTCATGCCGCACCTCGCCGCCCGCTTCGGCACCGACATCGCGTACCTGCACGGCGGCACCCCCAAGAAACGGCGCGACGAGATGGTGGAGCGGTTCCAGTCCTCTGAAGGGCCGCCGATCTTCCTGTTGTCCCTCAAGGCCGGCGGCACCGGACTCAACCTGACCGCTGCCAATCACGTTGTGCACCTGGACCGGTGGTGGAACCCGGCGGTGGAGAACCAGGCCACCGACCGCGCGTTCCGTATCGGGCAACGCCGCAGCGTGCAGGTACACAAGTTCATCTGCACAGGGACGCTCGAGGAGAGGATCGACGCGATGCTCGAGGACAAGCAGGCGCTCGCCGACCTCGTCGTCACCGACGGTGAAGGCTGGCTGACCGAGCTGTCCACCAGCGATCTGCGTCAGGTGTTCGCATTGTCGGAGGGGGCCGTCGATGAGTAAGTCGACTTCGTACGACTGGTTTCCGCCGCCGTCCCGCCCCCGGCCGGTCGACGGCGGGTTGAAGGCCCGCAGCAGCCGGGGTGCGATCGCGCAGACGTGGTGGTCGGAGCGGTTCATCGAGGTGCTCGACGGTATGGGCATGGGCAACCGCCTGCAGCGCGGCAAGTCCTATGCCCGTAAGGGCCAGGTGATTTCGATCGACGTCGACGCCGGTTCGGTGACCGCGCTGGTGCAGGGCAGCCGCGCCCGACCGTACCGGGTCCGGATCGGGATCGCGGCGTTCGGGAAACCGGAGTGGGCCCAGATCGAGCGCTCCCTTGCCGACGATGCGTGGTACACGGCGAGACTGCTGGCCGGTGAGATGCCAGAGGACATCGAGCAGGTGTTCGCCGCGTCGGGGCTGTCGCTGTTCCCCGAGACGTCGGCAGACCTGTCGCTGGACTGCTCGTGTCCCGACTTCGCCGTCCCGTGCAAGCACCTCGCGGCGGTGTTCTATCTGCTGGCCGAGGCGTTCGACGAGGACCCGTTCGCCATCCTCGCCTGGCGTGGACGCGAACGGGAGGACCTGCTCGCCAACCTGGCCGCCGCGCGCAGCGAGGGCCCGCCCGCCGTCGACCGCGCCGAGTTCGCCGACGTCCCGCTTGCCGACTGCCTCGACACGTTCTTCGCGCGGCGCGGCGACCTGCGGCTGCCGACGCCGCCGGTCACGTCGCGGACGGCGCTGCTCGATCAGGTGCCCGACGTCGGGGTGGTCGTCCGCGGCGCGGCCCTGACCGGCCTGCTTCGGGCGGCTTATCTCGGCGGCGCGGGCGACAAATCCTCCGAGGTCCCCGGCTGAGCCGGTCGTAGCGTGGACGCGCGCGTCGACTTCGCACGGCGACTCGGCACTTCGCAGACGGTATACCGCATGCGAAGTGCAGAGACGGTCTGCGAAGTGGGTGCACGCGGCCCCTTGTCGAGCCGATTGCACAGGTCTATCATCGGTAGACCGACTGGAGTGCGGTGCGTCCTCTGCAGAGGCCGTACACATTCGATATAGCCCGGCCGCTGGATCCGGATCCAGAGACCCCGGGGGACTGAATACGCATGAAGGCGCGGTTGAAAACACGGATGCGATGAACACCCGCAAAAAGTGAAGAGCCGCAAGAGACTTGGACAGAAAGTCGACCACGTTGGCCAGCGTGGTTGCCACCGGCACAGCCGGTGACAAAGATGGAATGCCGAAGCCTGACTCTCGGCAGAGGCGCCCGATTCCCCGATCGGGCGCTTTTGCTATGTGGGCAGCACGGTCTCGGCCGTCCTATGCTGCTCGGCGCGCCGTTTCCCATCGACGAGGCCGTCCTCGGTGCGCGGCGGTCGGTTGCTGCTGCGTGAGCCCGTCCGCCGGCTGACTCAGCACACGATGCGCAGCGTCTCATTGACCGCGTCGGCGTCGAAGTCGTCCGGATCGAACTCGTCGGCATAGTCGAACCCGAGCCACTCCAGGAGGCCGTCGTGCTCCGGATGGTCCGGGTCGGCGAGCGCCTCGGTCAACTCCGCGTATCCGCCCACTCCGCCGCAGTCCTCCGGCGGCGCCGCCCGATCCCCTCCGGTGCAGCGCGGGTAGCGGGCGGCCCGGTCACGGTCGAGCACCTGCTCCACTGTGATGTCGTGGTCCCAGTCGTCGCCGAAATCGTAGGTGTAGCGGATTGTCGCTCCCGCACCGCGGGCCACCTGCTCCAGTGTGACCGGATTCTCCGACCGGCGCTCGTAATCGGGGTCGGCCAGGCCGAACTCGCCGTACTCCGTCTTGAACGCGTGCAGGTGGCAGTCGTCCCAGTCGAACGCCACCTGGATCACCGCGTGCAGCCGGGCCAGGGTGATGTCCCCGGGTACCTCGAGGCGTCGCCAGATCGGCGGTTCCAACCCCGATAGCTCCACCTTGATCTGATACACCGGCGCCGCGCCGTCGGACTTGCGGCGTTTGCGTGGCAGCTTCGGTGCCTTCGACCGGCCCCGACGCGGTTTCGGTGCACCCGTACGTGCCGGGTCGGTCCCGAGCAGCTCCCTCAAACTGTCGAGCGCGGATAGCCGAGCGGCGTCGGCCAGTCGGTGCGGAGCAGGCGGTTTGCCCGATTCCGGGAGCGTGCGGATCCGCGCGCGGAGCAGCACCTCCATGGCCTCGTAGCCGCCCGGCTCGTCGACGGTCGGCGCCAGTTTGCCGTCCTGACGGTCGTGCACCAAGCGTGCCTCGAGTGCGTTCTCGACCCTCCACCGGAACTCGGCGGGATCGAGCGTCTCGCTCGTGATATGAACACCGTCGACGCTGGTTTCCACCCGGATCGCTTCCATCGCCGCGGGCATGTCGTCGCCGTCAACCAACAGGATCTTTTCGGCTGCACCGCAGTCGAGTTCGTTGACGTATACGACGACCGCGTGGGACCGTCCACGTCGGCTGAACGTACAGACCAGCATCGAGGCGGTGCCGACCGGCGCGACGAATTGGCAATAATCGCGCGAGGTGAGCGCATGGCTCAGGTCGCGCGCCCATCGCGGCGCGGGCACGCCCGACTCGCCGAGCCGTTCCGCAGCGGCTGCGGCCGACTTGGCGGCCCGGCCGTCGGCGACCGACGCGATCGCAAGCAGTACCGCCAGCGCGTCGGCGGTTCCACGCTCCTCCAACTCCGGGATGACGGTAGCGACCAGCACCTCCTCGACTTCCGACGCGATGCGGGATCCGGCCGCGAGGATCTTCGCACCCGCAACCTCGGCGTCCATCGGATCCTCGGCGGTGGCGAGCTTCGCGCCGACCTGCGTCAGGCTGTCGATCAGCGTGGTGAGGTCGACGTCCCCGCCGGAGCACGACGGGCAGTCGCATGTGGGTGGCGCGTCGACGACGTCGAACGGTCCAGCATCTCGAGGCGCGGGCCTGCGGTTCTTGGGTTTCCGAAAGCGGCTCATGAACTCAGTCTGCGCGGCCCGCGCTCGGTCGTTGCGCATCCGAGATCGGCGTGTCGTCGCCCCGGTTCTGCCGGGTTTCGAGCCGTCCCCGCTCGATCGATCACCTTGCGCGAGGGGTGGCCGTATGCACATCCTCTTCTGCCGACGCGCCGCCGGCGCTTCGGCGGCCGGTGGTGGTAGAGCAGCGCGACCAGTTGGCGCGAGGGCCGTGGGTGCGAAAGTGGAATGCCGAGGTGGCGGGGTAGTCAGTCGGTCAGGTCGCGTACGGCGAACTCGAGCTGCACAGGTTCCGTGACCCGAACTCGTTCGCCGGCTTGTACGTCGAGTCGGCGATAGCCCTTGTCGGCAAGGTTGAAGGCGAGAAACTGCTCACCGGGCGCTCGGGTCGAGTCGACAATCCAGTAGTGCGGGATACCCGCCTTCGCGTACTCGTGCAATTTGATGAGGTGATCGGTCTGCGGGAGCCAGTGGGAGCCGGGCGAGACGATCTCGACCACGAGCAGCACGTCGGCCGCCAATACCCGGGGCGAGCGCTGCACCGTCACGCGCCGGGGCACAACGACGATGTCCGGCGCGCGGACGCTTGGAGGAAAGTTTGCGTCGGTCGTGACCTCGACCTCCTGGAGCGCCTCGAGGTCGGCGGGCAAGGCATGTTCCAGTAGCTGTGTGAGCCTCCTCGATATCCGCTGGTGCAGCGGATGCGGACGCGGCGACATGATCGGGATCCCCTCGCTGAGTTCCCAGCGGCGCGTCTGGTCGACCTCGATGGCGTCCCACTGATCGAGGGTCAACAGGCCGTGCGGTGATCCGGCCAGCTCTGGCATGGCGCCTCCTTCCCGATGGGACTGTCGATGATCGCAGGTTACGCGGCACCGGATGCGGATGCAGTGGAGTATTCCGGGCAGCACCGACAAGTTAGGTGGGTGGCCGGTAGATCCCTCCACGACCGCTGACTCACGGCACCCGACGCACGGCTCCGTCCACCTCGGCGACATAGAACTCGGACGGATCCAACTCCTCGGGGTCGTCGAGATCCGAGCCCACTCCATCCGGTCCTGTGTGCTCCGGAGGCACTGCCGCGCCTGCACTCTCACCGCAACCGCGCGAGCACCCCGTTGACCGCGGGAGCGTTGAACCGCGCCGGATCGAACTCGTCCGCAGAGTCGAGCCCGAGCCATTCGAGGCGGTCCTCGTGCTCCGGATGGCAAGGGTCGCCGAGGATCGCGACCAGATTCTGGTAGCCCCAGATTCCGCCGGAGTCCTCGGGCGGCGTCGCCCGGCGACCGCCGGTGCATCGCGGGTGGGTCATGTCGTCGTCGGGCGCAGTGCCTTCTGTGATCTTCTCGAACTCGATCTCGTGGCGCCAGTCGTCGCCGAAGTCGTAGGTGTAGCCGATCCTCGATCCCTCTTCTGCCACCACTTGTTCCAGTGTCACGGGCT
Source organism: Aldersonia sp. (assembly GCA_036524855.1). GTDB lineage: Bacteria > Actinomycetota > Actinomycetes > Mycobacteriales > Mycobacteriaceae > Aldersonia. The sequence goes on from DATDBL010000401.1 coordinate 39,840, forward strand.
TTTCCGACCGGCGACTGTACTGGGGATTCGCTTCACCGAACTCGCCGTAATCGGTTTCGAACACGTGGAGATGGGAGTCGTCCCAGCCGAACGCGACCTGGATGACGTTGTGCAGGTCGTACAGCGTGATGTCTGCCGGCACCTCGAGCCGACGCCAGATCGGCGCCGTCGCGCCGCACAGGCTGACCTTGATCCGGAACACGGGTGCGCGGCCGTCGGACTTCTTCCGTTTCACCGGCAGTTTCGGCGGTTTGGCGTGACGGGATGGCTGTGGGACGGCGCTCTCGGCGGCAATCAGCTTCATCAGTTCGTCGAGGGTCGGGAGGTCGAGCCCGACGCGAGGTGCGGGCGGCTTGTCGGATTTCGGAAGCGATTCGAGCCGCTTTCGCAGCAGCACAGCCATCGTGTGGTAGCCGGGACCGTCTTCGCCGCCGTACCCGACGACGCCGCCGTACTTGGCGTCGCAGCCGTCGTCCTCGAGTTCGACCCGCGTGTCGAGCGCGTTCTCGGCCTGCCAGCGGAACTCCGCGGGGTCGAGGTCTTCGATCACGAGCTCGCCGCCACCGCCGCGGACCTCCTCGTCGATGACATCGAGGACGACGTCCACTGGATCGGCGAGCAGCCCGATTTCGGCGGCGGCACCGCACTCGGTCTCATCAACGTACATCGCCATCCTGTGCGTCCGGTCGCCGCGATGAAACTCGCAGACCAGAAGCGAAATCCCGGTGTGGGACGGCACCACGCGCTGATGGCCCGAGGATGTGGGGGGCTCGTCCAGGTCGGCTGCCCAGCGCGGTGGTTGGATTCCCGACGCGACGAGCCGGTCGGCAGCAGCGGTTGTCTCCGGCGTGACCTCGTCGTCGGCGACCGAGCCGAGCGCCAGCAGGAGTGCGAGTGCAGGAGCGGTTCCGCGTTCCTCGATGGCGGGAATGAACGAGCGGACCAGACCTTGCTCGAGTTCGTCCTTGGCGACGCCGGGAACCGACAGAATGAACGAGCCCAACATCTCGGCGTCGAAGGGGTCGGTGGACAGAGTGAGGTCCGTGGCGAGCCTCAGGAGGCCGTCGACGACTGCCGCCGGGTCTGGCGCCGCACCGGTGCATTCGCGGCATGTGCAGCTTGGTTCGGCGATATCGATCAGGACCGGCTCACTCGGCTTGGGTGTGCGCTTCTTCGTCTTGCGGCGGCGACTCACGACGACCAGTTTGCACTGACGGTGTGACACGGATTGGAAGGCGCGCGCGACACGACGCAGTCAGCCCACCTCGGTCGGATCGAACCAGCGCAGCCCGGGGAATCGGGCGAAGCCGTGGTCCGCGGTGGCGAGCTTTGCGCCGTTCACGATGGCGGTTGCCGCGAGGTAGGCATCGGGTACGAGGTTCGCGCGGATCGCCCGGTCCTGCCGGGCCAGCTCGCCGAACTGTTCCCACACCGCGTCGCTCGGATTCAGCCAGGTGACGCGCCGTGCGCGGCGTAGGTCGGCGACGAAGGCGAGCGCGCGGTCTGTCGGCGCGGGCGGTCGACAGATCCTCGGGTGCGTGACGATCCTGACGAAGCCACTGACGACGAGATCGCTCAGCGCGAGTTCGTCGGTGCCGGAGACCAGATCGGTGAGCCAGTCGACGTACTGCTGATGGTGCTGGGATCCCTCTCGGAACGCGTGTACGAGGACGTTGACGTCCAGGAGGATCACGCCCGGTCCAACTCGTTCCACAGTGCGTCGCGGTCGGTGATGTCGAGGAGCAGGCGTCCCTGAGGCAGTCCGTCCGTGGTGAGCGTGCGGCGTGGAGATGTCGGCACGTTGTGCTCGGCGAGCAATTTGCGCAGGGCCTCCTCGACCAGGCTCGTCACCGTCCGCCCTGTTGCGTTCGCGTGTTCGCGCGCCTGCTCGAGCAGGGCGTCGGGGAGGTTCATCGAGGTGCGCATGCATACGAGCATATCGTGCGTAGGCATACGTATGTGCTAACTCGCGACCGGCTCCTCGAGGAACCGGTCGAGCACCCGGAAGAACAACTCGGGCTCGTCGAGCTGCGGAAAATGCCCCGCCTTGGAGAAGATCTCGACGCGACTGTTCGGCACCTCGCGGCGCAGGTTGTCGGCGTGGGACGCGGGAATCATCCGGTCCCGACCACCCCACACCAGCAGCGAGGGAAGCTTCTCGAACCGTTCGAAATGCTGCCTGGCGCTCACGGTCTGACCCCGCGGACCGACCACCGCCCGGGTGGAGGCGAGAAACGCCTGCCGCGAACCCTTGTCCGACACCGTCTTGAGCGACCGCCACGTCTCGACCGCGCTGGCACTCGGGGCCACCGGCAGGCCGAGCCGGTCCAGCCTGCCGAGCACGCTCTCGGTGTTTCGCCGGAGCCAGTCCGACGCGATCAGCGGCAGCACCAGTTCGCTGCCGGGCAGGCTCGCCGCCTTGAGCAGGAAACTCACCTCGGGGCCGAGTCCGCCGCTGCCGACCAGACACAGCCGCTCCACGCGGTCGGGAAACAGGTAGAACAACTGCATCACGATGCCGCCGCCGAGCGAGTGGCCCACGAACGACGCCGTCGCTAGATCCAGGTGATCCATCAGGTCGCGCAGGGTGGCGGCGTGGGCGCTGAGCGAGTAGTCACCGGGCGGCTTGTCGGACTCGCCGTGCCCGAAGAGGTTGGGCACGATCACCCGGTGCTTGTCCGCGAGCATGTCGATCTGCGGGCCCCACGACTCGTGCGAGCCGAGCAGGCCGTGCACCAGCACGACGGGTGGCCCGTCCCCGACGTCGACGTACTTGAGCACGTCGTTGTGCAGAACCACGGACTCCAGCCGGTCGATCGGCACTGTGCTCCCCTCGCGCTGTGTCACTTGCCAGCGTTTCCCGAAGTCTAGGGGCGCGAAACGCCACGGGCCACAGGACGAACGTCACTGTGGGGTGGGAGAGCGACGGTCGCCATGTTCGGACGCTTGCCTTGGCTCCACCCCTCGGGGCTAAACTATCCGCGGCGGGAAGTACGACCACGTTGTCGACCCTTGCGGTCTGACCTATGCCGAACAGAAACGGCCTTGTCGGCGTTCTTCCCGCCCTCGCTTGTCTACGGCACCAGCACCGTGCGCACGCCGGGTGTCTCCGGCTGCGTCCACACCCGCTCGACCTCTGCCAACTGGTGTGTGATCGCCGGTACGACGAGCCGCCCCGCCGCGATCGCCTCGGCCAGCGCCGGGAACTCGGCCGCGTACCCCTGCGGAGACACCGACCCCCTGACCGCGATCGCACCACAGCGCCACCGTGAGCGGTGCCCTGTGGACGGATTGCGGTCTGTGGACAACTCGGCGGCAACCTTGTAGTGAAATGGCGGTTGTTGTCGGCGTGTCGCACCGCCATTTCTATGCACACCTCAGTCCGGCGCGCGCCACCACCCCCCACGCACGCCGAAGCAGCCGAAAGTTCGCCGAGCGCGACGCAACCAACGGCGATTCGACGGTCGGGCCGGCGACCGGGCCGATCTGGATCCAGTCCAGCGCGCGGCTGCGGTCGGCGCGGCGGGTCAGCAGCGCCATGATCGCCTCCTGCGACGCTCGGCCCCTCCAGTTCCAGGAACGCGGTCAGCTCGAGCATCGTCGGGCTCGTGGGTTATGCCGCGGAGCGGCGTGGATCTGCTCGCGACCGACGACGCGAGATAGCAGGATCGCGGCATGGGCTCCGCCAATCTCACCCGCGCCGAGACCGCCGACCGCGGCGCCGCCATCGTGGTGACCGCCTACCGCGTCGAACTCGACCTCTCCGGTGCGCCCGACCCGAGCCGCTCCGGATTCCCCACGACCACGACCGTGGAGTTCGCGTCGTCGGCGGCGCAGACCTGGCTGGACTTCCTGGGCGAGGTGGAGTCGGTGACGATCAACGGCACCGAGGTGCCGGTCGACTACGACGCGGCGCGGATCGCCCTGCCCGGGCTGGCCGTCCGCAACGTCGTGACGGTGCGGGCCACGGGGCGCTACAGCCGCTCCGGGGAGGGGCTGCACCGGTTCACCGACCCGGTCGACGGCGAGACCTACCTCTACACCCAGTACGAGCCGGCCGACGCGCGCCGCGTGTTCGCGTGCTTCGAGCAGCCGGACCTGAAGGCGCCGTTCACGTTCGAAGTGGCGGCACCGCAGGGGTGGCTGGTGTCCTCGAACCAGTCGGCGGCGCAGCGGTCGGTAGATGGCGGGCTGCAGGCGGTGACGTTCGCGCCGACGGTGCCGATCTCGACCTACATCACCGCGGTGGTCGCGGGGCCGTACCACCGGGTCGAATCGGTGTGGAGCCGTGACGATCTGGTGGTGCCGCTGGGTGTGGCGTGCCGGAAGTCGTTGGCGCAGTACCTGGATGCGGACACGATCCTCGAGGTCACCCGGCAGGGCATGGACTTCTACGCCGACAACTTCGCCTACCCGTACCCATTCGGCAAGTACGACCAGGTGTTCGTGCCCGAGTACAACCTCGGCGCGATGGAGAATCCCGGCTGCGTGACGTTCACCGAGGCGTACGTGTTCCGCGGCGCCGCGACGGATGCGCAGTTCGAGGCGCGGGCGAACACGATACTGCACGAGATGGCGCACATGTGGTTCGGCGACCTCGTGACGATGCGCTGGTGGGACGACCTGTGGCTCAAGGAATCCTTCGCCGACTACATGGGCGCGGCGGTGAGCGCGGAGGCGACCCGGTGGCGCGATGCCTGGGTGGCGTTCGCGAACCGGCGCAAGGCGTGGGCGTACCTGCAGGACCAGCTGCCGACGACGCACCCGATCGTCGCCGACATCCCCGATCTCGAGGCGGCCAAGCTCAACTTCGACGGCATCACCTACGCGAAGGGTGCGAGCGTGCTCAAGCAGCTCGTCGCCTACGTCGGTCGGGACGCGTTCTTCGAGGGTGCGCGAACCTACTTCCGGGAGCACGCGTTCGGCAACACCACCCTCGACGACCTGTTGGCGGCGTTGTCGGGCACCTCGGGTCGTGACCTGACGCAGTGGGCGCGGGCGTGGCTGCAGACGAGCGGCGTGTCGACGCTGTGGCTCGACGATGGGGCGATCGTGCAGACCGATCCGCGGCCACACCGGTTGGCGCTGGGCCGCTACGACTTCGACGACGCGGGCGCGTTGGTGGCGGTCGAGCGGGCGGAGCTGGACCTGGTCGGCGAGCGGACGGCGGTGCAGGTGGACGACGCGCCGCTGGTGTTGCTCAACGACGGCGACCTGACGTACGCGAAGGTGCGCCTGGACGAGCAGTCGCTGGTGACGGTGGAGGTGTCGCTGTCGCGTGTGGCGGATCCGTTGGCGCGCGGGCTGATCTGGTCGTCGCTGTGGAACGCGTGCCGCGACGGCGAGTTGGCGGCCGCGCGGTATCTTGCGGTGGTGCGGGCGCATGCGCCGGCGGAGCCGAATTCGGCGCTGCAGCAGTCGGCGTCGGCGAACGCGGCGTACACGGTGGCGAACTACGTGCCCGACGGGCGGCGGCCGGCGGCGCGGCGGGAGTGGCTGGACGCAGCGTGGTCGGCGCTGTGGTCGGCCCAGGCGGGGTCGGGGGCGCAGCTGACGTGGGCGCGGGCGGTCGCGGCGGCGGCGTGCTACGACGATTCGCGTTCGGCGGAGATCCGCGCGCTGCTCGATGGGGCGGCGCCCGACGGGCTGCGCCTGGACCCGGACCTGCGGTGGCTGCTGTGGACGGCTCTGTCGGCGCCGGGGCACGCGACGGTCGCGGACCTGGACGCTGAGCTGGCGGCGGACGCGACGGCGTCGGGACGGACGGCGTGGCTGCGGGCGATGGCGGCGCGGCCTCTCGCCGAGGTGAAGGCGCGGGCGTGGGCGTCGGTGTTCGAGGACCTGTCGCTGACCAACGACCACCTCGACGCGACCATCGCCGGCTTCCGGGCGGGGGAGCGTCGCGACTTGATCGCGGGCTACGACGAGGCATACTTCGCTGCCCTGGCTGGCGTGTGGGCGCAGCGGAGCATCGAGATCGCGCGGCGGATCGTGCTTGGGTTGTTCCCGGCGCTGGGCTCGCTTGCACCCGTCGACGAGTGGCTGGATGCTCATGCCGACGCGCCCGCGGCGCTGCGGCGGTTGGTGGTGGAGCAGCGCGACCAGTTGGCACGGGGGCTGCGGGTGCGGGAATGGAATGCCGGGCAGCCTCGCACGGCCAATTGACGCTTCGCATGGCTTGACACACCGGGCCCACGGCGAAGCACTCCTCACACCGCTCGGACGGACAATGGGTGTGTCCACGGCGTGCGTAACTGCTCGCAACATAACAAATTCGCTGCCAAATCGGCTCTCAGAGCCCACGAATTACGTGAGCTGCGCCACTCTCGTTCCGATGGACAAACCTGCAGCTCAGACGTCAATTCCGCGGGCGGATCGGCGCGCCGACTCAGGTTTTACTAAGGAAACATTCAGGTTTTTCTCAGGTACGTATATCAATCTGTGATCTGTCAGAGATACAGACCAGCATCTGTTGAATACGAGAAAGTCGAGTTATCTATGCGGACCTACTCCGCATGGGCACCGCACCGACTCGCGGCGGCTGTCGTGGCCATCATCGCCACCGCGGCCGTCTGAGCGATTCTCGGCCGGAACCGAACCGGTCGGGACGGGTGCCCATGCGTCGGGGCATGACCGTCCCACTGTTCGAAGTCCATCTGCGGCACGGCCCACCCATGTCCGGGTGCGGGCCGCGCCTGCCGCCGGCCGATCACGGCCGACAACGTGTCAGGAATTGATCTCCCATGTCTATTGTCTCCAAGCTGCTCCAACGTGCCCGGAACAGTGCGTCCGAACCAGCCTCGCTCGGATACGCCGTCGTCGCGATTGCGCTGACGACCTCTGCGGTCGCCGCCGGCTCATCGGCGTTGAGCTCGGCCGAGCCCGCCCACAACGTGCATCCGGCCGCCGACGTCGTCGCCCCCGCCGAGGAACTCGCCGCTCCCCCCGCGCCCGCGCCGGTCGCGCCCGCCCCGGTCGAGCCGGTCCTCGCCGTACCCGCGCCCCTCGCCCCCGCGCCGATCGCCGCCCCGGCTCCGCCGCCGCCTCCGGTATACGCGAACAACCTCGACGGCTGGATTCGCCAGTCCCTGGACATTCTCGCCGCGCGCGGCATCCCGGCCAGCTACGAGGGCATAATGCGCAACATCATGCGGGAATCGACCGGCAACCCGCGGGCCATCAACCTCTGGGATTCGAACGCCGCGAAGGGCATCCCCTCCAAGGGTCTGCTGCAGGTGATCGACCCGACGTTCGCCGCCTACCACGTCGAGGGCACCGCCTTCGACATCTGGGATCCGGTCGCCAACATCGTCGCCGCCTGTAACTACGCGGCGCACCGGTACGGCTCGATGGACAAGGTCAACTCTGCGTACTGAGTCTGGGTGAGTCGGGAGCGAATCGACGCATCGCGCAGGGGGCGAAGCGTCGATTCGTTGTTTGCGGGTCAGTCGGCCAGGTCGCAGGCAGCGAAGTTCATCGGGACAGGCTCGGTGAGTCGAACTCCATCGCCAGCCTGCGTGTCGAGCCTGCAAAACCCGTTCTCGTCGAGGACGAACGCCAGGGGGGATCCCCTCGCCGAGTCCCCAGCGGCGCGTCGGGTGAGGCGTCCCATTGGGCCAGCGTCATCAGGTCGCGGGGTAACTGGCCGAGGTCTGGCATCGCGACTCATTCCCGCTGGGTCCGTCGATGTTCGCACGGGACGCGCGTGTGGGTGTAGACGCAGCGCAGTATTACGCCGGCGCTCTCCCGCGGGCGAGCATGAGCATGCGTTCCTCGATCGTCGCGCGGACAGGCTCGAGCCTGGCGTCGATGCCGGCCGCGGCGAGGGTGGACCGCAGCTCGTCCGAATCCGTGTCGGCCACGCGAATCGCGCGGCCGGCGAGAATGACCGGGACGCCGGCCCGGTTCAGCGCGGCGAACGCGCTGGCCCAGTCGTCGGTGTGCACGGCGACGGCGGTGGTCGGGCCGACGATGTCGGCCTCGCTCCCCTCGGCGACCAGTCGGCCGTCCGCGAGCAGCAGCAACCGATCGCACTCCTGGGCTTCCTCCATGTAGTGCGTCGTGACCAGGACGCCAACGCCCCGGTCGGCCTCCTCGCGGATGGTGTCCCACAGCGACGCCCGCGCGAGCGCGTCGACGCCCGAGGTGGGTTCGTCGAGCACGAGTACCTCGGGAGTGTGCGCCAACGCGACGAGGAACGCGGCCTGTCGCTGCACGCCCAGCGAGAGGTCGCCGACCAGGACGTCGGCGTAGCGCGCGAGTTCGGGCGGCAGCAGCGGCGGCCGGGCGCCGTAGGCCTGCGCGCCGAACGACAGGTTCTCCCGCACCGTCAGGTCGCGATAGAGCCCAAGGCTCTGCGGTACGTACCCGAGCCGGCGGCGCCGCTCGCGGTCGGGTGGACCACCGAGCAGGGCCACGGTGCCGGCGGTGGTCGCGAGCAGGCCGAGCAGCATCCGGATCAGCGTCGTCTTGCCGGCGCCGTTGGCGCCCAACAGCCCGACGACCTCGCCGCGCTGCAGTTGCATCGACACGGCATCCACCGCGGTGAAGTCACCGAAGCGGCGGGTCACGCCGTCGGCGCGCAGCAGCGCCTCGGTCACGACGAGACCACCGTGCCGGCTCGGCGGACCAGCGACAGCGCGATCACGATGTCTTCCAGGTCCGGCTCCAGAATCGTCGAGCCCGCCGGCGGATCGGCGTCGGGCCAGTACTCGTGGCGTTCCCGCCCTCGTCGCCATGCCCATTCGGCGCGGACCGGCCTTTCGGTGCGGGTGACCGCACCGACGAATCCCGCGCGGACCTCGTCGTAGGAGCCCTGCACCAGGACACGGCCGGCGTCGAGCACGGCCAGGTGTGCGGCCCGCTCGGCCTCGTCCAGGTACGTCGTCGACATGAGCACCGCGGCACCGGCGGCGGCGGCCTCGGACACCATCCGCCACAGATCGATTCGGCTCACCGGGTCCACCCCGGTGCTCGGCTCGTCCAGGATCAGCAGTGCGGGCCGGTGAATCATCGCCATGCAGGCCGCGAGCTTGCGGCGCATGCCACCGGACAGCTGCCCGGCGAGGCGGTCGGCGGCGTCGGACAAGCCCGCGCGGTCCAGCAGTTCAGCGCGTCGCGCGGCGAGCGCGGCACCGGTGAGGCCGTAGATGCCGCCGACGAAGTCGAGGTTCTGCCGCACGCTCAGCGCGGCCCAACAACCCGGACCCGCGGGGAGGTAACCGAACTGCCGCTTGTCCGGTGCCTGCACGCTGCCCCGGTCGAGCGTCACCTCACGCACGAACGCGCGCAGCAGCGTCGACTTCCCGGCCCCGTCGCCCCCCACGACCGCAACCACCGATCCCGGCGGAACCTCGATCGTCACGTCATCGAGCGCGACCACGGCGCCGAACCTGACCGTCGCCGACTGTAGTGCGATCGTCACGACGCGTCCGCGTCGCTGGATTGTGTACTCCGCCGGTGCGACCGCGCACTCGGCGCCAGGTCCCGACGGAATCGCAGCGTCGCCGCCGTGAACACCACGACCGCCATGACGGCGAGAATCAGCAACGGCAACCACAGGGTGCTGATCGTGGCGCCCTGCAGCATCACTCCGCGCGAGACCATGATGAAGTACGTCAGCGGCAGGAGATAGCCGATCCACCGGACGCCCGCCGCCATCGCGTCGAGCGGGAAGATCATGCCCGACAACAGGATTTGGGGAAGCAGGAAGAAGAACGCGGTCTGGATGGCCTGCCCGGTGGTCTGCGAGACAGTCGAGATGAGCACGCCGAGGCCGAGCACGACGAACAGGAACAGACCCGCGCCCAGCGCGAACACCAGCGGGTTGCCCACGAACGGC
>DATDBL010000402.1:0-17972 GCA_036524855.1 Aldersonia sp.
ACTGTTCGCGAATACCCTGGACATGCGCAACGCCGTACACCCCTCTTCGTCTTGAACCTTCAGCAGTCCAAAACGTAAGGGGGACGCGGCGTTGCGCCCAAATCCCCAGGTCAGCGACCCACTACAACGTCACAAGAGCCCCTACGAGGTCGGCGACACGATAATCGTCGAGGGCGTCTACTCCGGCACGCACAACGGCCCGCTGGTGACACCTGACGGCACAGTTCCGCCGACCGGACGGACCTTCGAGTTCAGCTACGCCGACATTCTGCAGGCGCGCGAAGGTAAGTTCGTCTCACACCGAATCTATTGGGACACGTCGCCTTCCTCAGCCAGCTCGGGCTGATGCCGGTGCGCGCGACGACCTGAGAGTCGCTCACAAAACGGGTTGCGGACGAACGTGGGCACTGTCACACGCCGCACAGGCGTTGCACCATCGGCCGGATGGTTTTGGTGCGGCGGCGCCGGGTCCGCTGTGGCCCGGTGGTGGCGGCACGGTGCAGGTCGACCAGGTGGGAGCGTTCGGCTTCGTCGAGTTCCAGGGCGCGCGCGATGGCGTCGAGGACCCCTGTGTATGCCCGGCCGGCACGCAACACCGATCATCACGGCACTGCGTGAGCAGGACTACGAGCAATCAACATGGGACGCCGAGGTCGCCCCGCGATCGACGAACTCGACACCGGAGTGCGCGGTGGCCCCGAGCCGGCAGTGATCACGCGCGAGAAGTTCGGGATCGACATCCCGAAGTCCTGAGAAATGCGTCGCTCCGTCCGCCGTCATGGCCCTACACCTCTGGACACGGTCAGCAACCGTCGCGGAGTCTCGGTGAGCATTGCGCGCAACTGTTGATCGGTGACGCCTGCATCCTCGAGCATCGGCACGATGTTGACCAAGAGGTGGTCGTACCCCAGTCCGCCGTGACGGCGAAGTTGCCGCTTGAACGCGACATCCTGCGACAACACGATGCTGTCGTGCAGGCCTCGACGGCACAGTTCGGCGACGTCGGCGACGCGGCGACTGTCGTGTGGTTCCCACGTCTTCCAGTTGTCCCAATACCACTCGGTGCCGAACGTGTCGTAGCCGACAACGCACCCGCGGTCGATGAGCCGGGCGGCGTAGTCGGCGTCCTGCGCTTCGTCGAGGTGTCCGCAGATCACGCGCGACGGCGGCACGCCCTCGGACTCGAGGATGTCCAGCGCCGAGAAGCCCGGCTCGACCGCGTCGTGAGACTCCGCGCCGGGACACACCGAATGCGAGAGATGAATGTTGATCGCGACACCTGTGCGAAGCGCCGCGCGCGCCGAAGCCCGAAGGCTGCGCTCCTCCCGCTCGGTGATCACCGGTGACGTACCGACCTCACCGATGATCCCGGCCCGCACCTGCGTGCCGTTGATTCCCACCGTGATGTCCTGGACCAGGCCGTCGGCGAGTTGATCGACGGTGAGGGCATCGAACGAATCGGGGAGGAGTCCGTCGACGAAGTAGCCGCACCCCATGACGATGTGCACACCGCTGTCTTGTGAGATCTGCGCAACGGCGTCGGGATCGGGTGACAAACCGACGCATGTCATCTCGACCGCCGTGCCACCACCGGCAGCCTCGAACCGGGCCAGTTCCTCGGCGATCCCGTCGTCGCGGCCGAAAGTCACGTTGTCGCGGTTGGCCAGCGGGTAGCGCCACAACGTGCCGAACATCGAGACGTCCAGCGGCTGCTCGGCGATCTCACGGCCGTACGGGGTGTAGAGAGGCTCGAAGAGTTCGTCGCCGTGCTGAATGTGCTCGTGGATCATCACCACCCCGAGGTCGGAGGAGTTCACCTCGCCCAGCACGGTGATGGCGCGGCCGGTGTCGTCAGGCACGGTCCTCCTCCGACGCGGATGTGGTCGTGGTCACTCAAAGGTAGTTGGAGGTGTGGACGCAAAGATTGCGGTCACGCCGAGCAACTGCGCGCCAAGGGCGCCGAATGCGGCACGATGGAAGGGTGCGGTGCGGAGTTGGGCTTTCGACCGTCCCCGGCGCGGGGGAGGCGGCCGAGCGTGCCGCGGCGGCCGCGAGCGATGGGCTCGATGGCGAGACGCCCGCCCTCGCGGTCGTGCTGGCCTCACGCGAGCATGCCGATGCGGCGTCGGCCGTCCTGCACGGTGTGCACCAGGCGGTCCGCCCACCGGCGCTGGTGGGCTGCGTGGCGCAGGGAATCGTCGCGGGGAACCGGGAGATCGAGGACGGACCCGCCGTGGCGGTGTGGCTCGCATCGGGGTTGGTCGCCGAGACGTTCCAGCTCGACTTCATCCGCACGTCGACCGGGGGCGTAGTTGCCGGCTACCGATTCGATCGGTCGCAGCGTGATCTGCACTTGCTGCTCCCGGATCCCTATTCCTTCCCGGCGGATCTGCTTCTCGAGCATCTGAATACCGACCTGCCCGGAATGACGGTGATGGGTGGGCTGGTCAGCGGTGGGCTCGGGGCGGGCGGCAGCCGCCTTTTTCGCGATCACGAGGTGTCGGCGTCGGGCGCGGTGGGTGTGCGCCTGCCTGGCGTCCGCGGAATCCCGATCGTGTCGCAGGGCTGTCGACCGATCGGCAAGCCGTACACGATCACCGGCATGACTGGCGAAGTGATCACCGAACTCGGCGGTCGCCCACCGATCGAGCGACTGAGCGAGATCGTCGCAACACTGCGGCCCGAGGAGCAGGAGTTGGTGACCCACGGCTTGCAGATCGGGGTCGTGGTCGACGAGATGCTGGAGGAGCCGGGTCAGGGAGACTTCTTGATCCGCGGAATCCTGGGCGCCGACCCGTCGACAGGTGCCATCGAGATCGGCGAGCAGGTCGAGATCGGAACGACGGTTCAGTTCCAGGTCCGCGATGCCGAGGGAGCCGATCACGACCTGCGCGCTCTGATTACACGCGCAGGTTCCGGGTTGCCCGGCCGTCCCGCCGGCGCGCTGCTGTTCACCTGTAACGGCCGAGGGCGGCGAATGTTCGGCGTCGCCGACCACGACGCGGCGGTGATCGAGGATCTGCTGGACAACATTCCGCTTGCGGGCTTCTTCGCCGCGGGCGAGCTGGGCCCGATCGCCGGACGCAACGCGCTGCACGGGTTCACGGCATCGATGGCGCTGTTCGTCGACGAGTCCGATTCCTGACGGCGATCAGCGCTCCGCAAGGACCCGCCTCAGCCGCCCTGCACCGCCGTCAGCACCTCGATCGCCAGGTCGTCGACGAGAGGCAGGGGACCATTCCACGACGCACCATCTTCACCGGCGTCGAGCAACCCGCGCCCCGTCCCTGTTGCTCGAGTGGCCGATGGGTCGCCCGGTTGCTCGCCGCGGTCGAGGAGCGTTTGCAGGGTGTGTCGCAACGCGGGCAGACGTTGTGTGAGTGCTTGCCAAACGATCGTGTTGTCGACGGTCGCCTACCTGTGGATTGAGAGCTTCTCCGACTATCTCGAATTGTCGTTCGACGGCCGATCGCAGCAGATCGTCACAATGTAGCCGGTGCAGGACTTGCCGACTGCCGGCGTGGAATGTGACGAGGCGGTCAGCCGCGGTGACCGCGCCCCAGAGGTAGGTTCGAGCGTCACGCGGCATAGAGATACTCTCTGGATTCCTCGATCTGCATGCGCATGTACGGGTTGGTGATGCTGCTCGCGGTGATCACGTTCGACCGACCGATCGAAGATTCGTTCCAGGCCCTCCTCGAGGTCGAAGTAGTGACCGAAGTGGTCGAATCCAGGGTGATCGGGAAACTCCACGACAACATCGATATCGCTGGTTCGGGGTCGAACGTGTCGCCGGTCGCGGAACCGAACAGGTCGAGAGACGCGTGACTTCGAGCGTGCGGCACAAGCACTCGACCTGCGCCCTTTGGCCTCGACAATTGGATGCACGATTCACCTCCAGTAGCGATTTTGGAGTATCGCACCGGTGGCTCGCGGTCGAGTGGATATTGTTACGCGTCGTCGGGCAGCAGTCGGAAGGCGGGAGCACGGGTCAGGGGAGCGATGGCCGCGAAAGTCTCGTCGATCGAGTGTGAGCGCCGCGTCGGTTTCTTACTTCTCCGCGACGACGGCGCAGACGGCGTCGGTGAGGTCGAGTCGTAGAGCGTCGTAACGGTTTTGGATATTTCGCGCTGTCCGCAGCATCGGTGCCGACGACCGATGCGTTCCTGAGGAAGAGGAAGCAGCCAACCGTTGGTCGCCTTCGCGGCCGGCCTGCGACATCTCGCGTGGTCACGTGTTCGATCTCGAGCAGCACCGACAGCGTGATGACGGTGGGTGCCGCCTCGATCAGGCCGTGCCGGGCGGCCACGTGTTCGGCGTCCTGTCGGCGGGGTGCTGGTTGCCGGGCCGGCAACCCACGGGCGAGGGTCGGCGAGCGCGAGCCGGGCGCACCCATCGACGAGACCAGTACGTTGCCGAGGGCGGCGAGCCGCTGACTCGATTGTTTGCGCGCGCGAAAGGGCGCTGCGGACTTTGTAGCAAGATTTGTGCCCGATCGAAACGCGCACGCAGTTCTTGATGAGTCAACGCGGACGATTGAATCCACTAACCGACCGGGGTGCAGCTGATCGCCCGACGCTCGCGGTTTGCGAATCATTCAGCCGCGGCGTTGTTCGAGATACGTGTTCGCCTGCAAGAGGTGTTGGTGCAGGCCGGAACGTTCTTCGGTCGAGTCCGGCGCGGCGACGCGGTGCGGAGCAACGGGATGAGTGGGGCCGGTCGGTAGACTTTCGAGCAGAGTCGGCCGTGAACCGAAGGGAGTGGATCGCCGTGGGCACCGACACGGAGGTTCTCGATCGCTTCGGGTTCGAACCGGCCGAGCTTGCTGCCGCACTGAACGTGGACCTAGCCGATGTACGGGGGTGGCTGGCTGGAACTGTCCCACCGCCATCGCGTCAGCGTCAACAACTTGACGCGCTGCTCGCCGCCGGCGACACACTTGCGGTACATGTCGCGGTCGATGGGCGCGGACGGCCGTGGCGGGCGCCGGCGCTGCGGTGGCAGCCGATCCTGACACCCCAGGGTCGGTTCCGATTGCCGTTGGTATTGGAATGGTCCGGTGGCGAAGGGGGTCGCTGGCGTGATGCGCGGCGACGGGACGACGTTCTGGACGCGTACTCGATCGTGCTTGCCGAAGGCTCGGTGGCCGACATGATCGCGTGGGTGGATCCGGCGCTCGCGGCCAAGCACCTGGACCGGATGGTCGCGGTGCGTTTCCGTCCGGCGTGGGCGCGGTATTTCACCGGTATCGGCATCAGCGCTGATGCCGCTTAGCCGTGTTGGAATACAGCGTTCATCTCCCCGACGACGGATTCCCCGATCCTCGCACCGCGCAAGAGGTCAAGCAGTTCATGCGCGGTCTCGCAACGGGCCTGCGCGGTGGCGGCCCTGACCCGGGATCCGGACCCTTCGCGGGCGAGCACATCGGCCGCACAATCGACGAGAGCACACCGGATTCGTCGACGGGTCGGGCTCCCTACGTCGACAACTCGACGCGAAAGCTCGACGGGCCGAACCAAAGGCAGGAACCCGATGCCGGGCGGGAGCTGTCGTAGTTCTCGAATTCTCGCTTCGAATGCCAATTACATGACGCAACAATTGGATTCGATGTTGTTTGGCATGTGAGGAGCATTTTCCGAGTGCCTGTGACGTGAACGTGCTGTGATACCGATGCGAGTGTTCGAGGGGAGTTGACCCCACGCTGCTGACCTGGCGTTGGCTCCTCGCGGATTATGCTACACCGAATAACCGCTGGTCATCAGAGCCGTTCGATCTGCGTCCGAGGGGCCGAGGGGATATGCGCACTACCCACACGCATCGAGTTCGGTTCGGATGAGTCGTGACCTGCGGTGATTCTCGTTGTCGTTCGCGCGGTGCGACACGAGGCCAATGTCGGTGCTGCCGGGTCGATCTGCAATGGGGTCTGAGACGCAGGCGAGTTGGGCTGAGCTTGGGGGCGGCATCATCGTGGGGGCGACCTCCAGGTCGCCCCCACGATTTCGCGCAGGTCCCCCGGGCTGCGCTGCGCCGAGTCAGGCTGTGGCGTCGACCGGTGCCGGCCTCCAACGAGTGCGCGTGTTCCGCTGGGAGTTTCAGCTCACTGCACAGACGTTCCGAGCACTTCGATCCGGCACCGCGGCCCGTGTGCGTGGGCGAGCCTGCCATCCAAGGTGATCAGCGTTGCATCCATCGCCTCGGCAAGGGTGACGTAGAACGCGTCCCACCCACGAACCGAATCCCGTAGTTGCCAAACCCGATCGAGCATCCACCGGTGGGCGAACCGCTCACCGGGCCAGTCACGCAGATCGGCCACCGCCTGCCCCGCGGCTGTCCCATCCAGGCCCCCACGCAAGTATTGGGCGCGGATCACGCCAAGCACCTCTACGTCGACTATCTCGGGCGCCGCGTGATCGGTGTCTGATGCGAGTCGCGTCGAGATCTCTGCCGAGCGTGGTGTATCGGCCACAACTTCGAACAGGCATGACGCGTCAACGACGAGCATCGGGCCACTCGCCCCGCCACTGGTCGAGAGTGGTCAAGACCTCGGCGGTCGAGACCTGTGACGGGCGGCGATCGGTGCGGCGGAGCCACTCCGCGATCGATGGCCGAGCTGCCAGCCGAGCGGCTTCGCGGCGCAGCAGCTCGGGGACCGTGATCCCCTCTTCCCCGGCTCGTCGCACCAACCCGGCGTACACATCGTCGTCGAGGTCACGAATCTGCACCGTTTTAGGCATAAGTGCATCGTATCATGCAGATACGCATGATACGGTGCGCATGCTACATAGCCACTCGGCGGATGCGCCATCAGCGCTGCCCTGTGAGTTCCTGCCGGGCTGACCACCGCGACGGTTGCGCGCGGGCCGGCCCCATCGAACGAGGCGGACGACGCCGTGCATCGACCAGAAGACGTGAGCGCGGTCATGTGCATGCCAAGAGATGACGATCCACTGCATCGCTGGTGATTCAGGTATGGTGCGAGGCCGCGCGAACCGTCGTGGACCTGCAGCCCGGAGATCATCGTCGCGCGAAGCAGCTCGCCCCTCGCGGGCAGTCGCTGTCCGCGGTCGTCGCCGAACTGCCGGCGCGTGGCCTGGCGCAACTCGATGAACCCGTGGTCGTGTCGACGGACGAGCGGTCGGGATTCCGGTGATCAGCATCGGGCGGCGAATCTCTTCTGGTGGTGTCGCCGAGGCGTTGGACGACGAGTGAGGATCACGTATCTTCTCGACGCCAACGTTCTCATTGCGCTCACTGTCGCTGAACACGAACACCATGAGCGCGCATCGGCTTGGGCCGCCACGATCAGCCGGTTCGCGGTGTGTCCCATCGTCGAAGGTGCCCTCGTTCGGTTCCTGGTCCGAACCGGCGAGGGAATCGGTACTGCCGTGTCATCGGGCGGTCGTGGCCGGGGGGATCTACGCTCGGGCGGTGGCGCGCACAGCCGATTTCGTCAAGCAGGTGGTCTCCTCGACGCTCTACCGCCCCGACGGGACGGTCGAAACGACGCGAGATCCGGCGGTGTGGACGCTGGCGCACCGCGGATCTAGCGGGTGCGGCCGCCTCGACGTGTGGGCCTACCGGACGCAGGCTGACGCACTGCGGGCAGGTGGGTCCTGGCTATGGACTGCGGCATGGACGAGGATCCCCAGTGCGCAGAACTATTCGCGGCCGGCCGCTGGGCAGCAGTGCTGGAGCGCTATGAGGAGCTGAGCCCCGAGGGGCACCTGCTGCGGGTTCAGGCGGCGTTCCTGCAACAGGACCGCGACGAATCGGGTCACTGCTGAGGGCCTGGCAGGCTCCATCGGATTGTCGTCGAAACTCGACGGAGGCCACTGCGTGGATCTCAGCACAATTTGATCTTCCGATCTGTTGCACTGGAGGCCAGAGAGCCGAACTGTAGCAACCCGATTGCGGGCGGATATCTGTTCGCCGTCCGGTGTGCCGACAAGCCCGTCTTACCCGTCAGAGCGAAGGAGCCCGCCGGTGACCCAGCCGGTGTTCGATGCCCACCTGCATATCATCGATCCCGCTCACCCGCTGGTGGAGAAGAATGGCTACCTGCCCGACCCGTTCACCGTCGCCGACTACCAGGAGGGCATCAACGGGCTCGGGATCGCGGGCGGCGCCGGTGTGTCCGGATCGTTCCAGCCTTCGATCAGGGCTACCTCATCGACGCCCGCAGCCTCGATGGCCTCGAAGACCGCATCGCCTCGCTCCCGGCGGTGAGCATCGATCATCTCGGGATATGCACGCGGACGGCCTGCCGAACCTTCTGCGACTCGTCTAGCGGGGTGAAGATCAAGGCGGCCGGGTTCGGACGGATCGTCGCGCGCCCTTTGTACACGCCGCGCGGGGTGCTGCACGCGCGACGCGACCAAAACCTGCGCGACGTCACCGCGCCCACCAACCCGGGCTGGCCGTCCACGCCGGCGTAGAGGGCGGCGACCGACTCGGTGTGCACGAGGGCGACGAAAGATCGGCGCCGACACCACGAGCCCGACTGCCGGCACGAGCATGGCGATCGACGGCGAGAACACCACTAGCTGGACGGGCTCCGCGCGCTCGGAATTGATTGGAGCGGACTTATGACGGCAGCCAGCAAGGTGAACACCGAGGACGAACTACCAGCGCACAACGAGATGGGCAGCGACCTGATGACACGGGTTCGAGCAGTTGGAGAAGTACCTGCGGTGACGGCATGAACTCGAAAGGCCGACAAACCGCCGGAGTGGTGTTCGCTTTGGCGCAGATTTAAGTTAGGGTTACCGAAACCAACTTTTTCGAGTGGGTGATGTGCTGATGGTTTCGACGTCGCGGCGGGGGTTCCTCGCGGGTGGCGCCCTGCTCGGCGTGGCGGGGGCAGCAGCGGCTACCCGCGGCCTTCCGGAATCGTCGGCCGCCCCGCCCGAGCAGTATCCGAGCGGACACCACGCGTCGGTCGCACACGGTGGCGGGGCCTCCGGGCCGACGTTCCGCACGGGTGCGGTGGTCGATCACGGCGCGAACGGATTCGACCCGACCGAGATCCTGCGCGACTTCGACTACGGCGCGGTGTCCAGGACCGCCGATGGTCGCACGGTGCGCAAGTGGGACGTGGTCTCCGGCGATCAGGAGGTCGAGGTCGCGCCCGGCGTGCGGTTCCCGGCGTGGACCTTCAACGCCCGCATCCCCGGCCCGACCCTGCGCTGCACCGAGGGCGACCTGCTGCGGGTCAGGTTCACCAACGGCTCACGACACCCGCACACCATGCACTTCCACGGCATCCACCCGGCCGAGATGGACGGCGTGCCCGGGATCGGTCTCGGCCTGATCGCGCCCGGCCAATCCGTCACCTACGAGTTCGACGCGCTGCCGTTCGGACTGCACCTGTACCACTGCCACGTCGGCCCGCTCGCCGAGCACATCGCACGCGGCATGTACGGCACATTCATCGTCGACCCGCCCCAACCCCGGCCCGCCGCCGACGAGCTGGTGATGGTGATGCACGGCTACAACACCACCTTCGACGCCGAGGGCAACCAGCTGTACGCGGTCAACGGCATCCCGTTCCACTACATGCACGAACCGGTCCGGGTGAAACGCAACGAGCTGGTGCGGATCTACCTGGTCAACGTGCTCGAGTACGACCCGATCAACAGCTTCCACGTGCACGGCAACTTCTTCGACTACTACCCGACGGGCACCCGGCTGACGCCCGCCGAGTACACCGACACGGTCGTGCAGGCCCAAGGCCAGCGCGGCATCTGCGAACTGCGCTTCCCGCACCCGGGCCGGTTCATGTTCCACGCGCACAAGTCCGAGTTCGCCGAACTCGGCTGGATGGGGTTCTTCGAGGTGACCGAATGACCACGGCGACCCGCGCCGGGCGCGGATGGATCCCATTACTGGCCGCGCTGGCGCTCGTCGGGGTGGGGTTGGCGGCGCTTGCGGTCTTCGGCGGTCGGTCGCTGCCCGAACGCACCGGGCCAGCGGTGGAGGCGCTCGCCGTCGAAAACACCCAGTTCTCGCCCGGCACCATCGAACTCACGGTCCGCAACACCGGACCCGACGACGTGCAGGTCGCGCAGGTGTTCGTCAACGACGCCTTCGTCGACGTCACCGGCGGCGAAGCCCCGATCCGCCCGATGGACTCCGAGACGCTGCGGCTGGACTACCCGTGGCAGGACGGCCAGCCGTACCTGGTCTCGATGCTCACCTCCACCGGGTTGGTGATCGAGCACGAAATCCCCGCCGCGGTCACCACGCCGACGGCGGACCGCAGTTTCTTCGCGGTCATGGCGCTGCTCGGGACCTACGTCGGGATCATTCCGGTCGTGCTCGGCATGCTGCTGCTGCCCGTGCTGCGCCGCATCGGCCGCCGCGGCGTCCGGTTCCTGCTCGCGGTCACCGTCGGGCTGCTCGTGTTCCTCGGCATCGACGCGGCCATCGAGGGATTCGAGCTCGGCGGCGGATCCGGCGGCGCGTTCGGCGGGGCGTCGCTGCTCACGCTCGGCGCGGTGCTCGCCTTCCTCGCGCTCACCGCGATCGACCGCCGGCTCGGCCGGCGGACCGAACCCGGCGGCACCCGGCTGGCGCTGATGATCGCCATCGGGATCGGGTTGCACAACCTCGGCGAGGGCCTGGCCATCGGCGCCGCCTACGCGATCGGCGAACTCGCCCTCGGCGCCGCCCTCGTCATCGGGTTCGCCCTGCACAACACCACCGAAGGCATCGCCATCGTCGCACCCCTGGCCGACGCCCGGCGGCCCTCCCTCGCGTGGCTGCTCGGCCTCGGCCTGATCGCCGGAGCGCCGGCCGTTGTCGGTGCGGTGATCGGGGCAGGAGTGAACAACGCCGAACTGTCCACGTTCCTGCTCGGCATCGGTGTCGGCGCCATCGCCCAGGTCGTCGTCCAGATCGTCCCCGGCCTGCGCGACGACGCCGACCGTCGCCTCGGCCCGACCACGATCGGCGGCCTCGCCGCGGGGCTGCTCGTGATGTATCTGACCGGGCTACTCGTCGTCGCTTGACCCGCGACAGGGTCTGCGCGAGTGTGCGCAAGTGCGCGGTCCGAGGGTGGCCGCGGGCGGCGCGTGACCTGGCGCAACTCGATGAACCCGTGGTCGTGTCGACGGACGAGCGGTCGGGATTCCCGGTGATCAGCATCGGTCGGCGAATCTCTTCTGGTGATGTCGCCGAGACGTTGGACGACGCGTGAGGACCACGTATCTTCTCGACGCCAACGTTCTCCTTGCGCTCACTGTCGCAGAACACGAACACCATGAGCGGCGCATCGGCTTGGGCCGCCACGATCAGCCGGTTACGCCGACGCGCGGCTCGACCATGTGCAAGGGCACCGTCAGGTCACCGACGCCTACCTTGCAGCGCTCGTGGGGCAACACTCGAGCGCTCGCCTGGCCACGTTCGACCAAACGCTGGCAGCCGAATCAGCAACGCGCGCAATGGTAATCCCTTGAGACAGTGACGGCGCCCGACCGCGATCGGGCGCCCACCGTCGAACATCCACGGGGCCGGACACGGCACGCTCGCTCATGCGTCGCATTGTGTCAGGCGACCGGCGGATTCGCGGGCGCGACAGTCCGGTCAGGCGTCGAGGAACAGGTCTAGCTGCAGTTCGTCCTCGCCGGGGACGACGCGATAGCCCTCGAAGTCGGTGACACCGGTGGACGCGAGAACCTCCTCGTCGAGGAAGAAGTTGCCGCTGGTCTCGGTGGCCGGCGAGCAACTCCTGCGCCAGACCCAGGGTGGTCAGCGACATGCCGTACTTCGCGATCGTGCAGGCGAGCATCCGGCCCGCCCAGTGCGGGTTGAGGTTGATCGGCGGCGACAGGGTGAGGATGTGCGGGTTGCGTCCGACGTCGGCGGATTTGCCCAGCGCCGGCAGGCACAACCGCGACAGCAGGAAGCTGCCGCGGCAGTTGATGTCCTGCATGAGGTCGTAGCGCTTCATCGAGACGGCGTCGGTGGTGGATAGGTCGATCGTCTGCTGCACCGCGTCCTCGACGTGCTCGTCGACCCGGATGTCGCCCACGTACTTGTGCACGGTGCCGCCGGCCGCGGCCAATTCCGCGGCCGCCGTGTGGATCGTGCCCGGCAACCGGGGATCCGGGGTGTCGGTCTTCGCGATCAGCGTGATGTTGGCGCCGTCGGCGGCGGCGCGCCTGGCGATCGCGAGACCGATGCCGCGGCTGCCGCCCGACATGATCATGGTGCGGTCCGCGAGTGGTCTCGTGTCGGTCATCGGGACTCCCATTTCAGGCGGGCTGGGCGGCCGGGGAAAAACTCCGACGCAGGGCGGGCTTGTCGAGCTTGCCGACGGCGTTGCGGGGCAGCTCGTCGAGGATCGTGACGTCGACAGGGAGCTTGTATTTCGACAGGTGTGCCCGGCAGTGCGCCAGGATCTGCGCCGCGGTGAGCGTCGCGCCGGTGTTCGGCGCGACGAACAGGACCGGCTCCTGACCGTAGACCGCGCTGGGGCGTCCGACCACGGCCGCAGTCGCCACATCCGGCAACTCGTAGACGACGGCTTCGATCTCCTTCGGGTAGATGTTCTCCCCGCCGCGGATGATCATGTCCTTCGCCCGGTCGACGAGCACGAGGTAGCCGTCCTCGTCGAGGCGGCCGATGTCGCCGGTGCGCAACCACCCGTCCACGACCGTCCTCGCCGTCTCCTCCGGACGGTTCAGGTAGCCGCGCATCACGGTCGGGCTCTGGATCAGCACCTCGCCGACCCCACCGTCGGCGACCGGTCCTCCGCTACCGTCGGCGATCCGGATCGTCTGGCCGGGTAACGGCCGCCCCACCGTGCCGGGCTTGCGCATGCCATCGAGCGGGTTGACCGCGCTCGCGCAGGTGCCTTCGGAGAGGCCATAGCCCTCGATGAGCGGGAATCCGAAGCGGTTCTCGAACTTCTCGAGCAACTGGACGCTCGCCGGCGCCGCGCCACAGATGCCGAACCGCACCGCGGAGGTGTCGGGCTCGATGTCGGCCGGGAGGTCGGCGAGCATCGTGTAGATGGTCGGCACCGCCGAGAAGTAGGTCGCGCGGCTGCGTTCGAGCCGGTCGAAGAAGGCGCTCGGGCTGAACCGCCCCGCGATGGTGGCACGCCCGCCGGCGAGCAGCGGCGACAGGGTGCCGACCACGATGCCGTTGACATGGAACAGCGGCAGGATCAGCAGGCTGTGGTCACTGCTGCTCAGCCTGAAGGCCTCGATCACCATGGCGCACATGGCATCCAGGTTGGCGTGGTCGAGCATCACGCCCTTGGGCCGCCCGGTGGTGCCGCTGGTGTAGATCAGCAGCGCGAGAGCGTCGTCGGACACGTGCGCCGGCGTGTCGTCGGCCGCCGGGTGCGATGTCAGTTCGGAGACGTGGACCGTCGAGTTGCCGGCCCGGTCGGTCACCACGATCTCGGCGTCGGCGTCGCGGACCTGGTAGTCGACCTCGGCGTCGACGAGCGACGGGTTGATCGGCGTGACCGCCGCGCCGAGACGCCACGCCGCAAACAGTGTGACGACGAGTCCGGTTGTGTTCGGCAGGTTCACCGCCACCACGTCACCGGCCGCGACACCGTAGGCGCGCAACGCGGCCGCCGCGCGTCGTACCGCGTCGGCGAACTGGGCGTTGGTCAACTCCACGTCGTCGTCGGCGATGGCGGCGCCGTCGGGATCGCGTCTGCTGCGGATGTCGGGCAACTCGGAAAGATGCATGGGTGCGGTCCTGGGATTCGTGGTCTCGACTCGGACGCCACCACGGTAGGAAGGCGTGATCCCGGCCACACCGTCGTCAACCGACGAACTCGTTCGGGGTGGTTGTCTCCGGGAGACAAAGCGGAACGTCGTTGCAGCGTTCTATCGTCGGGTATGGCCGTCCGGAGGCGATACGACGAGTCGCTGGTGAGCGAGAGCGCTGCCGCGACCGCGGGCCGGCTGATCACCCGGTTGTCCGAGGTGAACGACGCCATCTACGACACTCTCACCGCCGAGATCGCCGAACTGCGTGTCGATCAGCACCTGCTGGACCTGCTCCGCGCGAGCATAGAGGGCAACGTGGACACCATCTTTCACGCGCTGCAGTGCGATATCCCGCTCGACCACATCGAGCCGCCGACCGCGTCGCTGGAATACGCCCGGCGACTCGCTCAGCACGGCGTCCCCGTCAACGCGCTGGTGCGGGCGTACCGACTCGGGCAACAGGTGGTGACGAACCGACTCCTGACCGAGATCATCGCTGCACCAGACCTGGATCCCGACCTCGGGCTCTGGGTCGTCGCCCGGATGACCACCCTCGTCGCGGGCTATATCGACTGGATCTCCCAGCAGGTGGTCACGACCTACGAGGACGAGCGCGAGCGGTGGTTGGAGACCCGCAACAGCGTCCGCGCGGTGCGGGTGCGCGAATTGCTCGGTACGGCGGGCGAGGTCGACGTCGACGCCGTCTCCACCGCGATCCGGTATCCGCTGCGCCGCACGCATCTGGCCCTCGTCATCTGGTACGCGGACGAATCCGGGAACGAACTCGGCCGTCTCGAACGGTTCCTGCGCGACCTCACCGATGCGCTCGGGGCGTCGGAGAACGCGCTGTTCATCGCGGCGGACCGGGTGACCGCCTGGGCCTGGATCCCGCTCGCCTCCGCCTCGGCAGCCGAGATACCTTCGCGCATCAGAGAGTTCGTCGGCGGTGAGACGGACGCGCCGAGGGTCGCCCTTGGTACCGCGATGCCGGGGGTCGACGGGTTTCGCCGCTCGCACCGCCAGGCGCAGAGCGCGCGCACCGTCGCGATCGCGGCCGGCGCCAAACTCACCGCCGCGGGTGACCCCGGCCTGGCTGCCGTCGCGCTGCTGGCGCAGAACCTGCCCGAGGCGCAGGTATGGGTGTGCGAGACGCTGGGTCCGCTGGCCGCCGACACCGAGAACGACGCTCGCCTGCGTGAGACGTTGCGGGTCTTCCTGCAGCGCGGCTCGAGCTACAAGGCGGCCGCCGAGGACCTCGTGCTGCACTTCAACTCGGTGAAGTATCGCGTACAGCGGGCGGTCGAACGGCGTGGGCGGCCCATCGGCGACGACCGCCTCGACGTGGAGATCGCGCTGCTGATGTGTCACTGGTTCGGCACGGCGGTGCTGGCGCCCGCTTGACTACGGTTGTCTGCAAACCTGAACTCGCACAGCCGTTCACCGTCCTTCCGGCCCGAGGTCGACGCCACGGGATTTCGGTCATCGGTGCGGGCGTCCAGATAGTGGGTTTGTCTCCTCGAGACAGGAGCGGGCGCCAAGTTGGTCACGGGGGGACGATGTGGCCTGCGTCACTGATTCGTAGGTTTGTGGTGTTGAGCGGCCGTCCCGCCACAGCCTGACCGTCCCCCTTCGAAACTGGAGTATTTGTCATGGGTTTCACGACACCGGATCTCCCCGACATCGCCGATCCGGACGAGTTCCTCCGCCGCCCGCTCATGGAGCGGATGCGGATACTCGCCGCCGACTGGGCAGAGCAGGGCTTCGGTTCGCCCAGGCTGATCCACACCATCTACCTCGTGAAGCTGACCGTGTTCTTCGCGATCGGTGGCTTGAGCATCGCGCTGCTCACCTCGGGGCTGCCGGCGTTCTGGCACGTGAGCGAATGGTGGAACCAGCCGATCGTGTACCAGAAGGTCATCCTGTGGACCGTGCTGCTCGAGGCGACGAACGTCGCCGGGTCGTGGGGTCCGCTCGCCGGCAAGGTGAAGCCGATGACCGGCGGCATCCTGTTCTGGGCCCGGCCTGGCACCATCCGGCTGCGACCCTGGAAGTGGGTGCCCGGCACCGACGGTGACCGCCGAACCGCCTTCGACGTCACGATCTACTTGGCGCTGCTGGCCAGCCTCGTCGGCGCGCTCGTCTCGCCCGGTGTCGTCACCGACTCGGTCGCGGCCGCGCTGCCGGACAACACCACCGGCCTGGTCCGTCCCGCCCTGCTGATCGCGCCGATCGTGCTGCTGATCCTCAACGGCCTGCGTGACAAGACGATCTTCCTCGGCGCCCGCGGTGAGCAGTACCTGCCCGCGCTGATCTTCTTCACCGTCCTGCCGTTCGCCGACATGATCATCGCGCTGAAGATGCTCATCGTCGTGGTCTGGGTCGGGGCCGGGTTCTCGAAGTTCGGCAAGCACTTCTCCAGCGTCATCCCGCCGATGGTGAGCAACAGCCCGGCCATGCCGTTCAAGGCGATCAAGCGGGCGCACTACCGCGATTTCCCCCGCGACCTGAAGCCGTCCCGCATCGCCGGTTTCATGGCGCACGTGAACGGCACGTTCGTCGAGATCGTGGCGCCGCTGATCCTGCTGTTCTCCACGAACATGTACGTGACCGTCGCGGCGGCATTGTTCATGGTGGCGTTTCATCTGTTCATCATCTCGACCTTCCCGCTCGCGGTGCCGCTGGAGTGGAACGTCGTGTTCGCCTACACCTCGGTCTTCCTGTTCCTCGGTTTCCCCAGCTGGGAGGGCTACGCCGTCACCGACATGTCCTCGGTGTGGCTGCTCGCGCTGATCGCCGGCGGCCTGCTGTTCTTCCCGATCCTGGGCAACCTGCGCCCGGACAAGGTCTCGTTCCTGCCGTCCATGCGCCAGTACGCCGGCAACTGGGCTTCGGCGATCTGGGCGTTCAGCCCCGGTGCGGAGGCCAAACTGGATCGTGTGACCCGCAGCGCCCGCAACCAGATCGACCAGTTCGTCGCGGCCGGGTACGAGCCGGCGTGGGCCGAGATCACGCTGCAGAAGACCGTCGCGTGGCGCTCCATGCACAGCCAGGCCCGCGGACTGTTCTCGCTGCTGCTCACCCACCTGCCCGACATCGACACCCGCACGGTCCGTGAGGCCGAGTTCCTCACCAACTCGATCATCGGGTTCAACTTCGGTGACGGTCACCTGCACGACGAGGACATGATCCGCGCCGTGCAGGACGGGGCCCGGTTCGAGCCGGGGGAGTGCGTCATCGCGTGGGTCGAGTCGGAGGCGTTCGGCAGCGGGGTGCAGCACTACAAGCTCATCGATGCCGCCCTCGGCGTGGTCGAGACCGGCACCTGGAAGGTCGCCGACGCGGTTGCCGAGCAGCCGTGGCTGCCCAACGGTCCCATCCCGACCCGGGTGACCTGGCGGTCGGCCGCGGTGGCGCGAGGACTGTCGGCATGAGCACGGCGGTCGTCGTCGGAAGCGGCCCGAACGGGCTCGCCGCCGCGGTCACCCTCGCCGCGGCCGGGATGTCGGCGACGGTTTTCGAGGCGGCCGCCGAAATCGGTGGCGGGGCGCGCAGCAGCGAGGCGATCGTGCCGGGCCTACGCCACGACCACTGCTCCGCCTTCCACCCCATGGCGGTGGGGTCGCGCTTCGTCACCGAACACCGCCTGGACCGGTACGGGCTCGAGTGGGCGTGGCCGGAGATCGACTGCGTGCACCCGCTCGACGACGGCACCGCCGGTGTGTTGCACCGCTCCGTCGAGCGCACCGCCGCCGACCTCGGTGCGGACGGTCGGCGCTGGTCGGCGCTGTTCGGTGGGCCGTCGCGCAACTTCGACGCCCTGGCCGAGGACATCATGGGCCCGCTGCTGCGGATCCCGCGACACCCGTTGGCGCTGGCCCGCTTCGGGGCCCCGACGGTGCTGCCGGCGTCGACGCTGGCGCGGGTGTTCCGCACCGAGTGGGGCCGCGCCCTGTTCGGTGGTGTCGCGGCGCACGCGTTCCAGCCGCTGCACCGCCCGCTGACCTCGGCGATCGGGGTCGGGATCCTCACCGCCGGGCACCGCAACGGCTGGCCGGTGGCGGTCGGGGGATCGGGCGCGATCGCCGCGGCGATGGCGGCGCGCCTCGACGAGTTGGGCGGTAAGATCGAAACGAACACCCGCATCGACTCGGTCGCGCAGCTCCCGCCCGCGGACGTCACCATGTTCGACCTCGCCCCGGACGCGGTCGCGCGGATCCTGGGTGACCGCCTCCCGCGCCG
>DATDBL010000403.1:0-13148 GCA_036524855.1 Aldersonia sp.
CACCAAGGACTGGAACGCCACGCCGTATGGCCGAACGCTGCACTTCGGGATCCGCGAGCACGCCATGGCCGCGATCCTGAGCGGGATCGCCATGCACGGACCCACCCGCGCCTACGGCGGCACCTTCCTGCAGTTCGCCGACTACATGCGGCCGGCGGTGCGGCTCGCGGCCCTGATGAACATCGACCCGATCTACGTGTGGACCCACGATTCCGTCGGCCTCGGCGAGGACGGCCCCACGCATCAGCCGGTGGAGCACCTCGCCGCGCTGCGCGCCATCCCGAACCTCGCGATGGTCCGGCCCGGCGACGCCAACGAGACCGCGTACGCGTGGCGGACGGTGATCGAACGGTCCAGTAGCCACGGCCCGGCCGGCATCGCGCTGACCCGGCAGGACCTGCCGGTGCTCGCGGGCACCAGCGCCGAGGGGGTCGCGAGGGGTGGCTACATCCTGGCGGAGTCCTCCACCAAGACACCGGACGTGATCCTCATCGCGACCGGGTCCGAGCTGCAGCTCGCGGTCGCGGCCCGGGAGACGCTGCAGGCCCAAGGCATCGGCGCTCGCGTCGTCTCGATGCCGTGCCTGGAGTGGTTCGACAGCCAGGACCAGAACTACCGCGACCAGGTGCTGCCCCCGACGGTGAAGGCCCGGGTCTCCGTCGAGGCCGGCATCGCGATGCCGTGGCACAAGATCGTCGGCGACCACGGGGAAACGGTGTCGCTCGAGCATTACGGGGAATCCGCCGACTACAAGACCCTGTTCCGCGAGTTCGGGTTCACCCCCGAGGCCGTCGCGGCCGCCGCGCAGCGCTCGCTCACCGCAGTGAAGGGATGAACCCATGACCCAGAACGCCAACCTCGCAGCCCTCTCGGCCGCCGGTGTATCGGTGTGGCTCGACGACCTGTCGCGCGACCGGATCACCTCCGGCAACCTCGCCGACCTCATCGCCACCCGCAGCATCGTCGGGGTCACCACCAACCCGACGATCTTCCAGGCCGCGCTGAGCAAGGGCCACGTCTACGACGCGCAGGTCCACGAACTCGCCGCCCGCAATGCCGACGTCGACGCGACCATCCGCACGATCACCACCGACGACGTCCGCGACGCCTGCGACATCTTCGCACCGATCTACGAGTCTTCCGGCGGCAAGGACGGCCGTGTCTCCATCGAGGTGGACCCGCGCCTCGCCCACGAGACGGACAAGACGGTCGCGCAGGCGGTCGAACTGTGGAAGATCGTCGACCGGCCGAACCTACTGATCAAGATTCCCGCCACCAAGGCGGGTATCCCGGCGATTTCGAAGGTCCTCGGCGAGGGCATCAGCGTCAACGTCACACTGATCTTCTCCGTGCAGCGCTACGAGGCCGTCATGGGCGCCTACCTCGACGGCCTGGCCGCGGCCGCGTCGGCCGGACACGACCTACGCAAGATCCACTCCGTCGCGTCGTTCTTCGTCTCTCGCGTCGACACCGAGATCGACAAGCGGCTCGAGAAGATCGGCACCCCCGAGGCGCTCGCGCTGCGCGGCAAGGCCGGCGTCGCCAACGCCCGCCTCGCCTACGCCGCCTACGAGAAGGTGTTCGCCGACGCGAAGTTCACCGACCTGAAGGGCAAGGGCGCGAACACGCAGCGGCCGCTGTGGGCTTCGACCGGGGTGAAGAATCCCGACTACTCGGACACGCTCTACGTGATCGACCTGGTCGCGCCGAACACCGTCAACACCATGCCGGAGGCCACGCTCGAGGCCGTCGCCGACCACGGCGAGATCGCCGGCGACCAGGTCTCCGGCAAGGCCGCCGACGCGCAGCAGCTGTTCGACCAGCTCGCCGCGGCCGGGGTCGACCTCGTCGACGTGTTCCAGGTGCTCGAGGACGAGGGCGTCGACAAGTTCGAGAAGTCCTGGAACGAGCTGCTCGAGGCCACCGCCGAACAACTGAAGTCGCTGAGCTGACCGTGGCCGAATCGGGAGACGACTGGGTCAACCCGCTTCGCGACGAACGCGACAAACGCGCCCCGCACATCGCGGGCCCGTGCAGCATGGTGATCTTCGGCGTCACCGGCGACCTCGCGCGCAAGAAGCTGATGCCGGCGATCTACGACCTCGCCAACCGGGGCCTGCTCTCCCCGAGCTTCGCGCTGGTGGGGTTCGCCCGTCGCGACTGGGACGACGAGGACTTCGGGAGGATCGTGCACGACGCGGTCCGCCAGCACGCCCGCACGCCGTTCCGCGAAGAGGTGTGGGAGCGGCTCGCGGAGGGCCTGCGGTTCGTGCAGGGCACCTTCGACAACGACGCTGCGTTCGAGGAACTCGCGAAGACCCTCGCGAAGCTCGACGAGGATCGCGGCACCGGCGGCAACCACGTGTTCTACCTCTCGATCCCGCCGAGCGCGTTCCCGACGGTGCTGGAGAAGCTGTCACGGTCGCGGCTGGCCCAGCCGGACGCGAACCGGTGGCGTCGCGTGGTGATCGAGAAGCCGTTCGGCCACGACCTCGAGAGCGCCAAGCAGCTCAACGCGGTCGTGAACCAGGTGTTCCCCGAGGAGTCGGTGTTTCGCATCGACCACTACCTCGGCAAGGAGACGGTGCAGAACATCCTGGCGCTGCGGTTCGCCAACCAGTTGTTCGAGCCGATCTGGAACGCGAACTACGTCGACAGCGTGCAGATCACGATGGCCGAGGACATCGGCCTGGGCGGGCGGGCCGGGTACTACGACGGCATCGGCGCGGCGCGCGACGTGATCCAGAACCATCTGCTGCAGTTGCTGGCGTTCACCGCGATGGAGGAGCCGCTGAGCTTTCACCCGCGACAGCTACAGACCGAGAAGGTCAAGGCGCTCTCGGCGACCCGGCTGGTCGAGCCGCTCGACCAGACCACCGCCCGTGGCCAGTACGCGGCCGGGTGGCAGGGCGGCGAGCCGGTGGTCGGACTGCTCGAGGAGACGGGGTTCGCCACGGACTCCAAGACCGAGACGTACGCGGCGATCACGCTCGAGGTGGACACCCGCCGCTGGGCCGGGGTGCCCTGGTACCTGCGCACCGGAAAACGGCTGGGCCGGCGCGTCACCGAGTTGGCGGTGATCTTCAAGCGCGCACCGCACCTGCCGTTCGACGCCACCATGACCGACGAACTCGGCCAGAACGCGCTCGTCATCCGGGTGCAGCCGGACGAGGGAATCACGCTGCGCTTCGGGTCGAAGGTTCCGGGGTCGAGCATGGAGGTCCGCGACGTGAACATGGACTTCAGCTACGGCGAGTCGTTCAACGTCGAGTCGCCGGAGGCCTACGAACGGTTGATCCTCGACGTGCTGCTCGGTGAGCCGTCGCTGTTCCCGGTGAACGAGGAGGTCGAGCTGTCCTGGAAGATCCTCGATCCGGTGCTCGAACACTGGGCGGCTGAGGGGTCGCCCGAGCCTTACGAGTCGGGTACGTGGGGTCCGGAATCGGCGCAGGAGATGCTGCGGCGCACCGGCCGAGAATGGCGGCGCCCGTGATCGTCGACATGCCCGACACCACCACCAACGCGGTCAGCAAGCGTCTCGTGCAGTTACGCGAGGATGCCGGCGTCATCACCGAGGGTAGGGTGCTGACGCTCGTGGTCTGCCCGCGCGAGCATCCCGATCGTGAGGAGGCGATCGATGCCGCGAACGAGGCCAGCCGGGAGCACCCGTGCCGGGTGGTCGTGCTCGTGCACGGCAATAGGGACGCCTCGGAGCGGCTCGACGCTCAGATCCGGGTGGGCGGCGATGCCGGCGCCGGCGAGGTGATCGTATTGCGGCTCGAGGGAGAACTCGCCGAGCACGAGAGCAGCGTGGTGATTCCGTTCCTGCTGCCCGACACGCCGGTGGTGGCCTGGTGGCCGTTCGACGCTCCGCCCGTTCCCGCACAGGATCCGGTCGGCAGGTTGGCCATTCGGCGGATCACCGATGCCACCCCGGCTGCGGATTCGATCGCGACCATCCGGTCCCGGCGCGCGACCTACACGCCGGGAGACAGCGATTTGGCGTGGAGCCGGATCACGTACTGGCGCGCGCTGCTCATCGCGGCGCTGGATGAGGCACCGCACGATCCGATCGAATCCGTGACGGTCTCCGGCCTGCGCGGCGAGCCATCGCTGGACGTGATGGCCGGGTGGCTGGTGGCCCGGCTGGGCTGCCACGTCGAGCGGAAGTTCGGCGAGCTGTTCGTCGAGCTGCACCGCCGCCGTGCGTCGATCAAGTTGAGCCGCCCGCAGACCGGCCGGACCGCAACCCTGCACCGCGACGGCCAACCCGACCGCATGCTTCCGCTGGCGCGGCGGGAGACCAAGGAATGTCTGGCCGAGGATCTGCGCCGCCTCGACGCCGACGACATCTATGCCGAGGCGCTCGACGGATTGGAGCGGGTGAGCTATGAGTGATCCTGTCGTCGACCGGTATCCCGACGCGGAGGCACTTGCCGCCGCCGCGGCGGAGCGGTTCGTCAACGCGGTGGTCGCGGCGCAGGTGGCGCGCGGGTCGGCCGCGGTTGTCCTGACCGGCGGCGGGGCGGGGATCCGGACGCTGGAGTTGATCCGCGCAAACCCCGGCGACATAGACTGGTCCGCGCTCGACGTGTTCTGGGGCGACGAGCGTTTCGTGCCCGCCGACGACCCGGAGCGAAACGAGTTGCAGGGGCGTCAGGCACTTCTCGACCACGTCCCGGTCGATCACGCGCGGGTGCACCCGATGGCGGCGTCGGACGGCGAGTATCCCGATCCGGTGGCGGCGGCGGCGGAGTATGCGCGGCTGTTGAGCAGTTTCGGTGAGCAGTTCGACGTGCATCTGCTCGGGATGGGCGGCGAGGGACACATCAACTCGCTGTTCCCGCACACCGACGCCGTGCGCGAGGAGCACGAACTCGTTGTGGCCGTGCTCGATTCACCGAAGCCACCGCCCGTGCGGATCACACTGACGCTGCCGGCGGTGCGCCGGTCGCGCCAGGTGTGGCTGCTCGTCGCGGGTGAGGCGAAGGCGGAGGCCGTCGCCGCCGCGATCGGGGGCGCGAAGCCGGACGACTGGCCCTGCGCGGGTGCGCGGGGGTCGGAGGGCACGGTGTGGTTCGTCGACGACGCGGCGGCGAGCAGGTTGTAGGGGCCGTCGCGTCAGCACTCCTGCGCGATGGGACAGACTCGAGCGAGACGGCGATCGGTGGTCACCACCACCATTCCCAATCGTTCGGCCAATTCGACGTAGAGCGAGTCGGTGGCACGGAGGGTGCCGCGTCGAATCCATGCCCCGCGCAGGAGATCCGGCAGTTCGTGACGTGTCACGGGCATGCTCACGGTTCGCGCGAGCGCGTCCTCGGCCTTGGCCTCCGCGATTTCGTTGGCGCGCAGCAGACGACCGAGCGCTGACAACACCTCGGCATCCACGTGCGCCGGTGCATGTAGGTCGGCATCGCGGAGTCGCTGCCAAACCCTCTCTGCGCGGGGTGAAGCGGTCACCAGATCCACGATGGCCGACGCATCGACCACGATTCCTGCGCTCATTCACCGAACTCCGCGCGCGCGTCGTCGAGCGCTGCGATGACCGCCTCGTGGCTGACGCCTGACGGGACGACGGAAATCTCGTCCAGCCACGCGTTGGTGTCGGCGCCTGCCAGGGCACACCGAATCGCCTCCTGCGTCAGTGCCGACACATTGAGACCTCGTGCTCGCGCACGCTCGGCGAGATCGTCGGGCACGTAAACGTTCAGCCGCGCCATACACACACTGTACACACTCGGGCGCACCTGTTCTCCGCTCCGTTCCGGGACGGATGCGCCGTCGCTCACTGGTCACCGTCCGGCTTCGTCGGCGGAGGCTGCCGGGTCCTGCACCCCGCCCACTGGATCGGTCGTCTGCGCCGGCGTTCACTCAGCGCTTCCCTGCCATTGCACACCCGATGTCGTCGCACTTGGGCCTCCTTGTGCCGTCGTGAATTTCGACGTGTCACAGCAAGACGCGGTTCCACCGGACAAATCGCGGCCATCGCGAGTCGCGGCGTGTTGAATAGAGCCCATGACTCCGGTATCGGCGCTCGGCGAGGTGCGACCCGAACACGACGCGAACGGCGAACCCAGCGAACTCGTGCAGTTGTACTACGTGCGCGGGTACGCGTTGCCGATCGTCGACGTGTGGGAGTACCTCACCGAACCGGACCGGCTCGCCACGTGGTTCGGCACGGTCGACGGCGACCCATTCTCCGGTGACGTCACCATCACGATGGCCGCGGAATCGCTTGACGCGACCACCTCGGTGCACGTGGAGGCATGCACCGCGCCGCACCTGCTCGACGTCACCATCGCGGACGCGAACGTGGACCTGCGGCTGCACCAGGTCGGCGTCGTCACGTCGCTGTTCGTGCACCGCCGGCATCTGGATCCTCGCGAGGTGGGTCGAGTCGGCCCGTACTGGCAGTTCTACATCGACCGCCTCGAGGCGGCGATCGGCGGCACCGACATGCCGTCGTGGTCGGACTACCAGAACCTCGCCGCCGAATACCCGCTCCCCGGCTGACGCTCAAGGGCGCCCGCCCCGCTGCACCAAATCAGGCGAGGGCGGCGTCGAACAGGGCCAGCGCGTTCTGGTGCAGCACCGAGGCGGCGTCGTCACGAGACAAGCCGGCGACGTCGACGAGCCAGATCAGCGACTCGATACCCGTCGCGGAGCGGATCGCGATCGCGAGGCGGTGGACGTCGACGTCGGGGCGCACCTCTCGCAAAGGGGTGAGCGCGTCTTCGATCCAGCCTATGGCCCGTCCGCGGCGTAGCACGGGCGCGTCATCTTGCGGCTGATCCAGCGAAATCTTAAGTGACGCGCGCAGTTCCGGCTCCCACTCCAGGGTGATCCGAACCGCCTCACGCATGACGAGTTCGAGGCGTTCGCGGGGGTCGCTCGGTGCCGGATCGGGTAACAGCGAGGTCTGCTCGATCTCCGGGCGCACCGCGCCGAGCAGCACACGTTGGTTGGGGAAGTATCTGTAGGCCGTCGTGCGGGAGATCCCGGATTCGCGCGCGACGTCGTCGACATTGGGGATCAGCCCCTGACCGAGCAGGGTCCGGGCACCCTCGACCAACGCGGCGCGGGTGCGCGCCTTCTGGTTTCGTCGTCCCGACCGCTCATATGGAACTTCCATGTCCATCATGGTACTTTAATCCCATAAGACGTTGGAGGAGCTATGAGCACGGATCCCACGGTCACCGATCCCGACCGCTACCGCGTGATCTTCGAGAACGAGCGCGTGCGGGTCCTCGAATACCGTGACGCCCCAGGCGACAAGACACACACGCACACCCACCCGGACACGGTGATGTGTCCGCTGACGTCGTTCCGGCGTCGCATCAGCCAGGGCGGGCGTCAGGTGGAGGTCGAGCTGCATGCCGGCGAGCCGCGCTGGGTGGGCGCGCAGGAGCATGCGGGCGAAAACATCGGCGACACCGAAACCCGTGCCCTGTTCATCGAATTGAAGGAGCCGGCACCCGACGCGACGCCGGCTACGCTCGGCCCCTCGCAGGGCTGACGCCTAGCCGCTGTTGCGCAGCGCGGTGGCGAGGCCGTTCATGGTCAGCAGGATGCCCCGCTTCACCTTCTCCCGCTCGTCGCCCGCGCGAAACTGGCGCAGCAGTTCGACCTGCAGGTGGTTCAGCGGTTCCAGGTACGGGAACCGGTTATGCACCGAACGGTCGAGCGCGGGGTTGTCGTCGAGCAGGCCGCTGAAACCGGTCACCGCGAGGTACACCTGCTTGGTGCGTTCGTACTCCTCGACGATCATGCCGTAAACCTTGTCGCGCAGTTCGACGTCGGGGACGAGGTCGGCGTAGCGGGCCGCGAGACCCATGTCGGCCTTCGCCATCACCTGCGCCATGTTCGAGAGCACGGTCCGGAAGAACGGCCACTTCTCGTACAATCCCGACAGCTTGGCTAGATTGCTGCTATCGCCACCGATCCAGTCCTCGAACGCGCTACCGACTCCATACCAGCCTGGCAGCATCACGCGCGACTGGCTCCACGACATCACCCAGGGGATCGCGCGCAGGTCGTAGACCGAGTTGGTGGGCTTGCGCGACGCCGGCCTGCTGCCGATGTTCAACTCGCCGATCTCCGCGACCGGCGTCGACATCCGGAAATACTCGACGAACCCTGGTGTCTCGTGCACCAGCGCGCCGTAAGCGGCGCGGGCGCGCGCCGCGAGGTCGTCGAGGATCTCGTAGGCGGGTTCCGCGTCGTCGCCGAGGCCCTCGACGTCGAGCAGCGTCGACTCGAGCGTCGCCGCGACGAGCGCCTCCAGGTTGCGCCGGGCGCGGTACGGCTCGGCGTACTTGGCGGCGATGACCTCGCCCTGTTCGGTGATCCGCAGCGAGCCGGTGACGGCGCCGACCGGCTGCGCGAGGATGGCGTCGTAGCTCGGCCCGCCGCCGCGACCGACGGTGCCGCCTCGACCGTGGAAGAGCCGCAACCGGATTCCGCTCTTGCGGGCGGCGTCGACGAGGTCGAGTTCGGCCCGGTACAGCGCCCAGTTCGCGGCGAGGTACCCGCCGTCCTTGTTCGAGTCGGAGTAGCCGAGCATGACCTCCTGGTTGTCGCCACGCGAGCGGATCAGCGCCCGGTATACCGGCACCTCGAGGGTCGCGAGCAGCGTCGCCGCGCCGTGCTGCAGGTCCTCGATGGTCTCGAACAGCGGCACCACCCCGACTGTCGACGTCGGTTCGGTCCCTCCGACGAGGATGCCCGCCTCCTTGAGCAGCAGCGCGGCCTCGAGCATGTCGCTGACGGAGGTGCACATGCTGATGATGTAGTTCGGGATCGTCGCGGGACCCACGTCGCGGATCGCGGCCGCCGCCGACCGCATGATCGCGAGTTCCTTCGTGGTCAGCTCGCTGAACTCCGCGTCGAGGCTGGTGAGGGGGCGGCGACTGGACAGCTCGGCGGACAGGATCGCGACGCGCTGGTCCTCGGACAGCGAGGCGTACTGGGGGTGCACACCCGCCCAGGCCAGCAGTTCGGCGACGACCTGTTCGTGCACCTCGGAGTTCTGCCGCAGGTCCAGCGCACTCAGGTGGAAGCCGAAGGTCTCCACCGAGCGGCGCAGCGTCTGCAGCCGATGCTCGGCGAGCAACGCGTCTCCGCCCGCGCGCAGCGACGCGTCGATCGTGTCGAGGTCGTCGAGCATCGCCTGCGGGGTCGCATACGGCGGCAGCGCCGAGTCGAGCGTGTTCGGCGGGATGGCGTCGAGGATCTTGTGCGCGGTGGCGGTCAGCCGCGCCCGGACCCTGCGCAGCGCCCGACGGTACGGCTCGTCGGCGCGGAACGCCGATTCGTCACCCGCCCTGTCGGCGAGCGCCGTCAGCTCGTCGGTCACGTCGACCAGGCGGGCCGACAGTGCGAGTTCCTGCTCGAGCAGCACGAGCTCCCCGAGGTGGTGCTCGATAGCGACGTAGGCCGCGCGGTGGGTGGCGGCGTGCACGACCTCTGCTGTGACGAACGGGTTGCCGTCGCGATCGCCGCCGATCCACGACCCCGGCCGCACCATCGGCGCGGGCAGCAGGTTCGCCTCCGGCCAGCGCGAACGCAGTTCGTGGCGCAGTTCGGCGTTGAGGTTCGGGATCACGTCCAGCAGCGCCATGTGGTAGTAACGCAGACCGAGGTCGATCTCGTCCTGGATGCGCAGCCGAACAATCCGGATCAGGGCGGTCTGCCACAGGGAGAGAACCTGCCGACGCAGTCCCGTGTCGATCTGGGCACGTTCGGTCTCGTCGATGCTGCGCTCGCGCGCGTACATCAGGTCGGTGATCTTGCGCTGCGACTCGAACACAGTGCGGCGCCGGGTCTCGGTGGGGTGCGCGGTGATGACCGGGGCGACGAGGGCGTCGGTGAGCAGGTGGGCGACGGTCCCGGCGTCGAGGTTCGCGGCGTCGAGGAGCGCGTAGGTCGCGGCCAGGCTGCTGCGTTGCGGCGGTTCGCCGGCCGTGACGTGGATGCGGCGGCGTCGCTCACGATGGATGTCCTCGGCGAGGTTGGCCAGTAGGGAGAAGTGGCTGAACGCCCGGATGACCGGGATCGCCATGTCGACATCGATGCCGTCGAACAGTTGCGCCATCTCGGCGCGGTCGATCTCGGAGTGCCGGACCCGGAACGCCTCGACGCGGGCCTTCTCGACGAGGGCGAAGACGTCCTCGCCGGCGTGCTCGTGCACGGTCTCGCCGAGTATGCCGCCGAGCAGTCGAATGTCGTCGCGGAGTGGCTCCGTCGCCTCACGGTCCGGCCCGGGGGAAGTCATGCCTCGAGTATCGACGCTTGTCCGCGGGCTCGCATGCCGAGCCACGTCAGCTGAACTTGATCTCCAGACCGATCGCGAGGATGGCGATCACCCAGATGATGCCGACGAAGATGGTGATCCGGTCGAGGTTCTTCTCGACGACAGTGGAGCCGGACAGGCTCGACTGCACTCCACCGCCGAACAGGCTGGACAGGCCTCCGCCCTTGGCGCGATGCAGCAGCACCAGCATGATCAACAGCAGGCTGGTCGCGACGAGCAGGATGTCCAGGAACAGTGACATGACGGGATACGGCGTCCTTCGCGTCTCGGTGTGCAGATCCGCACCAGCATAGCGAAGGACGCCGTAGCTACGCGTCGCGCCTATGCGCCGCCCGCCGTCGCGCACATCTGCGCGAAGTCATCCGCCTTCAGGGAGGCACCGCCGACGAGCGCGCCGTCGACGTCGGTCTCGGCGAGCAACTCGCCGATGTTCTTCGCGTTGGCGGAACCGCCGTAGAGGATGCGGACCGAGTCCGCAACCTCCGGGCCGGCCAGTTTCGCCAGCTCACCGCGAATCGCGCCGCACACCTCCTGCGCGTCCTGCGGGGTCGCCGTGCGGCCGGTGCCGATCGCCCACACCGGTTCGTACGCGATCACGACCTTGTTGATCTCCTCCGCGGACAACCCCGCGAGCGAGCCGCGCAGTTGCTCGAGGTTGTACTCGACCTGCTTGCCGGACTCGCGGACGTCGAGGTGCTCCCCGATACACACGATCGGGGTCATCCCGTTCGCCAGCGCCGCCTTCGCCTTCTCGAGCACGGTGGCATCGTCCTCGCCGTGCACCGTGCGTCGCTCCGAGTGCCCGACCACGACGTAGGTGCAGCCCAGCTTGGACAGCATCGGCCCGCTCACCTCACCGGTGTAGGCGCCGGACTCGTGCGTGGAGATGTCCTGCGCCCCGTAGGTGATCTTCAGGTTGTCGGCGTCCACGAGCACCTGAATACTGCGCAGGTTGGTGAACGACGGCAACAGCGTGACGTCCACCGAGTCGTAGAAGCGGTCCGGCAGGGTGTACTCGAACTTCTGCACCAAGGCGATGGCCTCGAGGTGATTGAGGTTCATCTTCCAGTTGCCCGCGATGAGCGGCCTGCGAATCGCCACTGCTCAGTCCTCCAATACGGCGAGTCCGGGCAACTGCTTGCCCTCGAGGTACTCCAGCGACGCGCCGCCGCCGGTCGAGATGTGCGAGAAGCCGTCCTCGGGCAGGCCGAGCGTGCGGACCGCCGCCGCCGAGTCGCCCCCGCCGACGACACTGAACGCGCCCTTGCCGGTGGCACCGACGATCGCCTCGGCGACGCCCTTGGTCCCGGCCGAGAACTTCTCGAACTCGAACACACCCATCGGACCGTTCCAGAACACGACCTTCGCGCCGCCCAGGATCGCCGCGAACCGGCTCACCGACTCGGGCCCGATGTCGAGGCCCATCCAGCCGTCGGGAATTGCCCCCGCCGACACGGTCTGCGACTGCGCGTCAGCGGCGAACTTGTCCGCGAGTACGAAGTCGACCGGCAGGTGGATGACGTCGGCGTAGCGCTCGAGCAGACCCTTGCAGGTGTCGACCATGCTGGCTTCCAACAGCGAGGTGCCCACCGAAAGTCCCTGTGCCGCAAGGAAGGTGAAACACATGCCGCCGCCGATGACGAGGGTGTCGACCTTCGGGGCGAGCGCCTCGATGACCGCGAGCTTGTCCGAAACCTTGGAGCCGCCGAGCACCACCGCGTACGGGCGTTCCGCAGCTGTGTCCTCGCCTGCCGACCCACCCCCAGTGAGCTTGCGCAGCACCTCCACCTCGTTGGCCACGAGCCGACCGGCGTAGTGCGGCAACAACTTTGCGACGTCGTAGACCGATGCCTGCTTGCGGTGCACCACACCGAATCCGTCGGAGACGAACGCGCCGTCGGGCCCGACGAGTTCGGCCAGTTCCGCGGCGAGCTTGCCGCGTTCGGCCTCGTCCTTGCTGGTCTCGCGCGGGTCGAACCGGATGTTCTCGAGCAGCAGCACGTCACCGTCGGTGAGGCCCTCGGACCGCGCGAGCGCATCCTGCCCGACGACGTCGGAGGCGAGTTGCACGTTGCGGCCGAGTTCATCCGCGAGCCGCGCCCCGACCGGGCCGAGGCTGTATGCCGGATCCGGCTCACCCTTCGGGCGGCCCAGGTGCGCGGTGACCACGACCTTGGCCCCCGCCTCGACCAACGCGGTCAGCGTCGGCAGCGAGGCGAGGATCCGTCCTGGGTCGGTGATCGTCGTGCCGTCGAGCGGGACGTTGAAGTCGGCCCGGACCAGCACGCCGCGCCCTTCGACACCCGCGGCGAGCAGGTCGTCCAGGGTCTTGACCGTCACCTCGCCGGCCTCAGAGGGACTTGCCGACGAGGCCGATGAGGTCGACGAGACGGTTGGAGTAACCCCACTCGTTGTCGTACCAGGAGACCGCCTTGGCCTGGTTGCCGATCACCTTGGTCAGCCCGGCGTCGAACAGCGAGGAGTGCGGGTCGGTGACGATGTCCGAGGAGACGATCGGGGCGTCGTAGTACTTCAGGATGCCCTTGAGCGGTCCCTCGGCGGCGGCCTTCATGGCGGCGTTGATGTCCTCGGCGGACGCCGTCTTCTTCAGCTCGGCGGTCAGGTCGGTGACCGAGCCAGTGGGGATCGGCACCCGCAGCGCGTAGCCGTCGAGTTTGCCCTTCAGCTCCGGCAACACCAACCCGATCGCCTTGGCGGCGCCGGTCGAGGTCGGCACGATGTTCAGCGCCGCCGCGCGGGCGCGACGCAGATCCTTGTGCGGGCCGTCCTGCAGGTTCTGGTCCTGGGTGTAGGCGTGGATGGTGGTCATCAG
>DATDBL010000404.1:0-10497 GCA_036524855.1 Aldersonia sp.
CAGGGCGTGCGACCAGTCGACGACGTCGACGAGTTCCGGCATCGGCATCGGGCGCAGCAGGTCGCGGTCGCGGGTGATCTGCTCGGGGTCGAAAGTCCCGGCGGGGCCGAACATCACCTGGGCGTGTGCCTCCGCGGGCACCGACACCTCCGGTGCGTCACCGATCAGCGATGCCCACATCTCGCGGAGTCCGGGTTGCCACCGTTCCCCGAGGCCGCTGACCTCGACGCCCGCCAGTGGCACCCTCGTTTCCGAGGCGACGCGCAGCGCCAGCATCCCGCCGATGGAGTGGCCGATCAGCACGGACCGGTTCGGCGAATGGCGTTCGGCGAGTTGGTCGACAGCCTCGGCGAGGACTCGCGTCTGCGCGGCGAAGGTCAGGAGTTCCGGTGCACAGCCCGCACTTCGTCCATAACCGGGCCGATCGATCGCAACGACGGTGTAGCCGAGCAGCGCGCCGAGTTCGAGCAGCGAATCCGCACCGCCGTCGTAGTACGCCGAGTCGTAGGTGCCGCCGTGCAGGGCGACGACGAGCCCACGGCTGCGGCCTTGCGGCTGCGTGAGCCGACCCGACAGCTGCAGTTCGGCTGTGTCGATGGTCGTCTTGATAACAGTCATCGCGTCACCTGCTTCCCCGCGGCGCGATCGAGAACCACCGCGTCGCAGCGCCCTGCTGCTATCCCCGCGACGGCCTGTCCACGCGACTCCTGGGGCACGGAAACCACGGTGATCAAGTTGTGCTGCAGCCTGATTCGCTCGGCGAGGTCGAGGCGCGCACCGACCGCCGCCGGGTCGGACGCTCCGTCGAGGTACACGACCGTGTCGGGATCCGAGCCCGCGAGGCCTGCGACGACGCCATCCGCCGCCTCGCCCCACACATCGGGATCGGACCAGATGAGCCGACGAAGCGCGACCGTGAGCGCCTCGAGGGCTACCGTTCGCGTCTCGAGCGACAAGGCGCCGCGCCGAAGCGGCCGGGACAGGATCCAGTCGTCGAGGTCGTCTGCCGCGGCCGGCGGCGTCGACCCGAGCCGACGCAGCGCGGCGCCGACCACCTGCGCGTGGTCACGCGCGTAGTCGGCGACCGAGAGATTCCCGGCGCGGGTCATGTAGGACAGCGCGATCTGCTCGGCCGGCTGAACGGCGCGCAAACGATAGGTCTCCCACCATCGTTGGCTGCGACCCGCCAACGCCTTGAACCGCTCCACCGCCGGCCGGCGGGACCGCTCGTAGGCGGTGAATGCCGCGGTGATGTCGTCGTGGGTGCTCAACGCGGCCGCCAGCGCGATCGCGTCCTCCATCGCGAGCTTGGTGCCGGACCCGAGGGTGTAGTGCGCGGTGTGCGCGGCGTCCCCGATGAGCACGACGTTGCCGCTCGACCAGCGCTCGAGCGTCAGGTTGCAGAAACGTGCCCAGCGGCTGCGATTGGCCAGCAGCGGCCGACCGTGCAGGTCGTCGGCGAAGAGGCGCTGCAACAGCGCGATGCTGTCGGTGTCGGACTCGCCGGGCGTGACCTGCGCATCGAAGCGGTTCAGCCCGGCTGCGGCCCAGGTCGTGTCGTCGACCTCGACGAGGAACGTGCTGCGGTTCTCCGAGTACGGGTAGGCGTGTGCGACGAACACTCCGTCGCCTTCGGCGCGGGCGGTGAAATGGGCTGCGTCGACGGCGAAGTCCGCGCCGCACCACATGTAGCGGCCACGCCCGAAGCTCT
Source organism: Aldersonia sp. (assembly GCA_036524855.1). Classification (GTDB taxonomy): domain Bacteria; phylum Actinomycetota; class Actinomycetes; order Mycobacteriales; family Mycobacteriaceae; genus Aldersonia. The sequence goes on from DATDBL010000404.1 coordinate 1,712, forward strand.
CCCGCACACCGAGTTCGGCGCTGAGCTTGGCACGCAACGCGCTGCGCACGCCGTCCGCGGCGATCACCACGTCGGCGTCGATGTCCGCGAGGTCGACCCGCGACCCAATCCGGTAGTCCACACCGGCCCGCTCGGCGGCCCGTCCGAGGACGTCGAGCAGCTCGGCGCGCCCGATGGCGAGGTTGCGTGCGCCGTGCAGCACCACATCGGCAGTGCCGTCGGCGTCCTCGCGCAGCACCAGGTTGTGGCCGGCGTAGCACACGTCGCGGATCTCGGCCGCGGTCTCGGGGTCGGCTGCCTGCAGGTTCGTCATGGTGGCCTCGGTGAGGCCGACACCGAACCCGAACGTCTCGCTGTCGAGGCGGTTGCGTTCGTGGACCACCACGGTGGTGGACGGATCGGCCAGCTTGATAAGGCGGGCGGCGTACAGACCGGCGGGGCCACCGCCGATGACGGCGACAGATCGATTGCGCATGGGTGTCTCCTGGAAGGGTGTTCAGGCGCCGGCGACGTGTTCGCGGCGGAGTTTGTCGGTGATGTCTTCGCGCAGCGCCTTCTTCGACACCTTGCCGATGTTCGACAGCGGCAGGGTGTCGACGGCCTCGACGCGTTCGGGCAGCTTGTATTTCGCCAGCCCTTGGGCGGTGAGGTGTTCGGCGAGGGTGGCGACGGTCAGTGCGGCGTGCCCGGGCTCCATCACCAGGTAGGCGCACGCGCGTTCGCCCAGCACCGCGTCGGGCATCGCCACCACCGCGACGGTCGCGACGCCGGGGTGGGTCACGATCAGTTCCTCGACCTCCTCGGCGTGGATCTTCTCCACGCCCCGGTTGATGACGTCCTTGATCCGACCGTCGATCGAGTAGTACTCGTGCTCACCGACGAGGTGCCGGCGCGACAGGTCACCCGTGCGGTAGAACCCGTCCGCGGTGAAGGCGTTCGCGTTGTGCTCGTCGGCTCGGTAGTACCCGCGAATCGTGTACGGGCCGCGTACGCACAGTTCGCCGACGGCCGCGCCGGTCAGCACCTCACCCGTGACCGGGTCGGCGATGACCACCTCGTCCGCGGGTGAGATGGGCGCGCCCACCGTGTGGAATCGTGTGTATTCGTCGGCACCCGCCGGAGTCACCATGAACATGCCTTCGGCCATCCCGAACATCTGTCGGACCTCGATGCCGAGTTCGTCACGCAACCGGCGGGAGATCTCGACCGGGAGCCGCTGCCCGCCGACGATGTAGTCCTCGATGCAGGTCAGATCGACAGTGCGGGTGCGCGGGTCGTCGAGCATGCGGATCGCCAGCGCCGGAGGCACCAGCGGCAGGGTCGTCGGCTTCTCGGACTCGATGAGGTCGAGCAGCAGGCCGTTGTCGGCCGACGCCGCGAGCACCAGCGTCGCGCCGTGCAGCAGCGCCGGTTGCAGCGCGAGGGCGATGCCGGCGTTGTGCATGATCGGCAGCGGATACAGCACCGTGGTCTCGGGCGACCAGCCGCGGACCTCGCCCCATACCCGCGAGTTGTACACGTACTCCTCGTGCAGCCGGGGCGCGACCTTCGGCAATCCCGTAGTGCCGCCGGAGAGCTGGAAGACGGCGATGCTCTCGTGGTCGCTCGCCGCCTCGATCCCTGCAGCCTCGATCTCGGTGGCGCTGGTGCGGCCCCGTTCGATTATCGCGTCGTAGTTCGCCGCACCGTCGAACGCAGCGCCGTCGAGGGCGCCGCCGCGGGCGACGACGACCGTGGTCACGGTGCCGTCCGCCAGCAGCGATCGGGCGATGTCGGGGAGTTGCCCCTTTCCGAAGTCTGCCTGCGTGAACAACCCGCGCGCGCCGACGTGCCGGGCGAGCAGGCCGATCTCTCGCCGCCCGTGCTGCGGCAGGGTGCACACCGGGCGAAGGCCGGCGGTCACCGCGCCCAGGTAGGCGACGATCGTCTCGGCGACGTTGCCCATCTGGAACATGACCGGATCCCCCGGTTTCAGGTCGGTCGCGTCGAGGACTCCACGCGCGAAGGCCTGAATTTGCTGCCGCAGTTCGGCATACGTCCACCGCACGTCGGCGGTGACCAGCGCGGTCCGTTCGGCGTGGGCGCGCAGGCTCGCGTCGATCTCGTCGGGCAGGGAGCGACTCCGCCAGTAGCCCGCCGCGCGGTATCGTTCGACGAACTCGCTCGGGTACGGCACCGCCACGATCCCGTCTGTGCAGTGGTCAGTCTTGTCGACCAGAACGTTGTCGACCAGAATAGCGTTGGTCACGTCAGCGCAGCCTTTCGGTGATGCGAGGCGAAGAATGATCAATTGTTTCCGCTTTGGAAGCAACGGGTTTCGGCACGAGCAGGCAGGCGGCTGCACCGATCAGCGCGGTCGCGCCGAACACGGCGAAGACCCAGCCGGACTCGACGCCCGCCGACAGCATCAGTCCCCCGAGCAGCGGCCCGGTGACGGCGCCGAGTCGTCCGACACCGGTGGTCAGGCCGAGTGCGGTGGCGCGGACGTGCGCCGGGAAGTAGGTCGCGACGTAGCCGAACAGGACGATCTGCGTTCCGATCGACCCGGCGCCCGCGAGGAGGACGACGAAGTAGAGGGCCCACTGCGGCGGCGCCGCCGCCAGGCCCCCGACCGCGAGCGTGGCGGTGACGAATGCGGCGGTCGCGACGAGGCGGCTGCCGAACCGGTCGGCGAGCGAGGCGCCGAGAATTCCTCCGGCGATCGCGCCGATGTTGAGCAGGATCTGGAAGGTCAGCGCCGAGCCGAGGCTGAATCCCGCCTTGCGCATCAGTTCGGGGAGCCAGATGTTGAGCCCGAACACGAGCAGGAAGCCGACGAAGTTGGCGATCGCGAACAGGACGAGGCTCGTCAGGGCACGCCCGGACGCCAGTTCACGGGCCCGCCGCCGTGCACCGCGCGCGGCCGGCCCTTGCTCGGCGGTTTCCGGGATGACGCGGTAGGCAAGGGGGAAGACGACCACGATCGCCAGGGCACCGACCAGCCATAGCCCGCGGAAGCCGATGTCGTCGAGGAACAGCAGGGCCAGCAGGGCGGCCGTCATGCCGCCGACCGGCATTCCGGCGAGCATCAGCGCGTTGAGCCGATTCCGCTCGTCGGGGCGTGCCACCTCCACGACGAGCGCGATCGCCACCGGTGCGATGCCGCCGAACCCGAGTCCGGCGACGAAGCGGAGCACGCCCAGGATGTCCGGGGTCGGTGCGAGGGCGACCGCCGCCATGGCCGTCGAGTACCACAGCAGGCAGCCCAGGAACAGCTTTCGCCGCCCGAATCGGTCCGTCAGTGTGCCGGCGGCGATCGCGCCGAAGAACATGCCGAGCAGGGCGTAGCTGCCGATCGCGCCGGCCTGCGACGGCGTCAACGCCCACGGTTCGTAGTCGAGCAGGGCCGGCAGCGTCGACCCGTAGATGATGAGGTCGTAGCCGTCGAAGATGATCGCCGCGAAACAGACCGCGACAACGGCGTATCTGCCGGCCGGGCGGGCGGTCGGAGTCGATGTCATGTGCGCTCCAGGGAGTTGCGTGGAAGGTGTCGGTCGAGGGCTCCGGCGGGGAATCGTTGCGCGAGCCAACGGCTCATCTCGGCTCCGGCCAGGGTTGCGCCGCTCGTCGCACCGGGAACCAGCGCGGCACCGAAATGTTTGCCCGGCACGCGGACGTGGGTGACGTCGTCACCGGCGAAGGCGGCGGCCATCGCGGCGGCATCGGATGGGAAACACGCCTGATCCCCGGTCAACTCGACCAACAGGACGGGTACCCGGACTCCGCGTGCGCAGCGCAGCAGTCCGGCGCGGCTCGAGCTGCTCGACCACGTCGACAACCACGCCTCGGGTGTGGTGAGGCGGCCGAAGCCGACGACCCCGTAGTTGGTGAGGTCGGGTCGGCGACCGAACAGGGAACCGTAGGGGCGGTCGTTCGGGTCGATCGACGGGTCGACGCTGCGCAGGTCGGCGTCGGTCCGGTGGACGGTGAGGACGCCGCACGCCAGCGATCCTCGGCGATCGCGTGCATCCCCGGATTCCGCGTAGCGTCGCCGAGCCGAGTCGGTCGCGGCGATGCGCTCACGCGCGACGGCGTCGATGCGTTCGATCCGCCGACGCTGCGCCGCACGATAGGTCGCGACGAAATCCTCGGGGTACGTGGACGGCTCGGGCGCCGGTCGGTAGCCGTTCTCCTCGCGGTACGGATCCAGCGACGCAACGAGCGACATCGGGTCGGCCTCGTCCGCGACCGACGGATCGATCATCCGCTCGAGCAGCAATCCCTGTCCGGGATGCGGCGCCATCAGCATGAGCCCGTCCGGAACCGGCATCGTCGCATCGCCGAGCGGGACCGGCTTGCCACCCGGGGTGTCGCCGAAGCGTCGGGTCGCGGGCAGGCTGGCCTGTTCGATGTAGTAGGCGGCCAGCGCGGCGCCGCCCGAATGCCCGACCGCGACGACCGCCTCGAAACCCGTGTCACGCAGGAACGCATGTCCGGCGGCCATGTCGAGGAGTGCATGCTCGTGCAGGAGGGTCAGGTCGTTGAGCCCGGTCCGCGTGTTCTGCGTCCACACCGCGAATCCGCGGGCGAGCAGTTCGGGGACCAGGACGTGGTGGGAGAAGTCCTGGCGCGGGTGCATCAGGGTGGCCACCGTGGTGGCGCCGGGCACGACCCGGAGTAGTCCGTTGACGGTGGCGCCGTCGTGCGTGGTGAGTTCGTGCGCGGTGGTCGCGGTGGCGGCCGGTATCGGTGCCGCCGCGAGGTAGCGGCCCGAGCCGAGACGCTCGGAGGTGTCGACGGTCATCGCGGCGCCACCCGCAGGGCGTCCTTGTCGTGCTGGGTGATCGTGGATGCCCCGAGGCCGGCAACGGCGCTGTACCACACCGCATGCCGTGCCCCGGTCGCGGGCCGGTCGATCACGATGTCGGCCTCCGAGGTGATCCGAAAGTACGGACCCACCTTGTCGACGGTGACGCTCGGATCGGCGGCGGCGACCCGCACGACGCCGTCGTTCTCCGGAACCTCCAACACGTACAGCCGCGTCATGACCGCACCAACTCCTGTGCCGATTCCCAGTTCGCCGCCCGCGCCACGATCAGTTCCGCCTTGCGGGTGAGCAGCTTCTCCAGCGTCGGATCGTCGCCGTCGGCGATCTCGCACAGCGCCTCGATCGTGAGCGCCGCGTCGAGATCTTCCTGCGGGGTGACCGGCCGCAGGGCGCGCGTGATCTCGAGCATGTAGCCGTTCGGGTCATGGGTGTAGATGGACTCGATGGTCTCGTGCATCACCTGCATTTCCACCGGCCAGTCCGACTCGTCGAGGCGGCGGCGGTACTCCAGGAGGTCCTCCTCGTCCTCGACGTGAATCGCGAGGTGCCGCGAGTTGACGAAGTACGCCGGGGTGTCCTGCGGGAGCCGACCCCACGCGTCGCCGTGCGCGCTCTGGTCACCGAACGGCTCGAGGCCGAAGTAGTAGAAGAACGCGATCCGGTCGTCGTTGCCGATGTCGAAGAAGAAGTGGATGAAATCCGGATGCTTCTCCGGTCCCCACCCTGCCGCGCAGATCGAGTGCACCACGGGGAATTTCAGGACGTCACGGTAGAACCGCACGGTGGCGGCGGGATCGAAGGTCGGGAAGGCGGTGTGATCGACTCCCTTGACCCGATGCTCGGGCTTGTTGGACATACGAAGTCTCCTTTGTTGTTCAGGCGCGGCAGGTTTCGGCGTCGGCGCGCAGCAGCGACCCGGCACCCGGAATGTCGACAGGGATGGACAGGCGGCGCAGAATCGCGTAGGCACCCGCGGTCGCCGCCGAGAGGACCGGTACGCCGAGTTCGCGTTCGGCCGTCTCGACGACGCTCAGCGACGGCATCTGTACGCAGGCCGAGATCACCAGGGCGTCGACGCCGTCGAGATCCAGGCTGCGGGCGGCGTCGAGGACCCGTTCGGACGGGATCTGCCCGACCTCACAGTTGTCGGCGACCTCCAACGCGCGCCAGTCCGCGACCTCGAAGCCTTCGTGCTCGAGATAGCGCACGACCTGCTCCGCGAGGGGCCGCATGTACGGCATCACCAACGCCACTCGCCGGGCGCCGGTGTCCGAGAGCGCCTGGATCAGCGCGCCCGCGCTGGACAGCACCTTGGCCGCGGATCCTCCGAGCGAAAGTTGCTCGGCCACCGCATGTTCGACCTTCTCGTGCTCACCCAGCCCGGTGGCCATGATGGCCACCAGGCAGCCGTACAGCACCAGGTCGACGCCGGCGTCGCCCACCTCGAGCACGCACCGTTCCCGCTGCGCGTTCATCGCCGCCAACTCCTGCGGCGTCACGGCGTGCATGCGCATACGGCTCGAATGAATCGTGAAGTCCACACCCGCCACCCTGGACAGGATCCGCGGCAGTTCGGTCTCCACGGTCACATTGGAACTCGGGACGATCAGTCCGACTCGCTTCGTCACGTGCCACCTCTCTGATTTGACGGTAGTGACGATGTTAAGACGATCATGTCAAAGAATCAATCCCTGTGTCGGGATATCCGCACAGACGTGGCGCGGGCCGCGGCGGGCATAATCGGCCCATGGCCAAGCCGACGACACGCAGCCCGGCCCGGCACGAGTTGGTTCTCGATCAACTGATGCAGGCTGCGGAGCAACTCTTCGCACGTCAGGGCGTGGCGGGGACCTCGCTACAGGAGTTGGCCGACGCCGTCGGCCTTACGCGCACGGGGATCTACCACTACATCCGGGGCAAGGACGAACTGCTGGAGATGCTGGTCCGCGGCTTCACGGTCGAGGCGGCCGAGCAGTTGCAGGCGCTCGCGACGGAGACCGACCGCGGCGCCGCGATCCGACTCAGGAAGGGCATCACCGCGATGGCCACCCGGGTGGCCGAGCATCCGCAGCGGTTCCGGCTACTGCTCACCAGCGAGGAGGCGTTTCCCGAGCCGCTGGCCACCCAGCACCGCAAGGCGCGGCGTGACACGTTGGCGGCGTTGACCGAGCTGGTGTCGCAGGCGATCACCGAGGGTTCGTGTCGCCCTGTCGACCCCGAGCTCGCCGCATTCTCCCTCGCCGGCGTCGCGAACTGGGTCGCGTTCTGGTATCCCCGGCAGCGTTCCGGACCCTCGACCCCGGCCCAGGTGGCCGAACAGCTCGCGGACATCGCGCTCGCGGGGGTGCTCAGTGCGCGTGACATGAACGGGGAGAATGCTATTCCGCAGGCGCTTGCGCTGCTGCACGAGGACGTGCGGCGGCTCGAGCATTTGCTCGGCGAGCGCACAGGGAGCGGATGAGCCGTCACCGGGTTCGCGCGCGGGACTTCGGCACGCGTTCGATGTCCTACCGACGCGGCGCCTACGGCCGCGGCCCGCGGAGCAGGCGGACCGCGATCAGGATCTCCTGGACGTCCGGGAAACTGCGCAGGTCGCATCCGGTGCGCTCGGCGATGCGGTCGAGTCGGTGGTAGGCCGTGTTCACGTGCATGTGCAGGCGCTCGGCCGCGACCTTGGCGTTGAGGTCGCTGGCGACGTACTCGAGGAAGGTCGCGATCAGCGCGCCACCGCGTGTGAGGTCCTCCTCGACGAACTGCCGCAGCTCCGGCCTGACCAAATGCTGCGCTGTCGGGTCATGGCGCAGCACAAGGTAGTCGAACGTCGAGACCATCGGCAGCGCCATGACTCCCGGTTCACCGCGCAGCCCGTCCCGCGCGACACACGCCTCGGCGTACGCTTCGGGGACACTCGATGTTCCGGTCCGCACAGTGCTGATACCCAGAGCAAGCGGGAGGCCCTGGCGGGTGAGATCGCGCTGCGCCTGCTCGAGCCGCGTGATGAGCCGGGCCGCGCCGCTCCCCGACACCGGTGAGATTCCGACGACTTCGTCCCGGCGGACCACGGCGAGTCCCCGATTCCCGACCCCGAATACGTCCCGACCGACGGACGCAATGTCTCGCGTGCCGTGGTCGCCGTCGAGACGGTGCGCCGCCGGGACCGCCGAGACAACCATCAACTCGGTCGACGGCTCGATGCCCACCGTTCGCAACATCGCCTGGTTCGGACCCGGGGACACCACACGCCCGGCGAGCAGGTCTTCGAGGAGGTCGCGACGCACCCGGTCGCTGTGCGCGAGTTGACGCTGTTGGGCCTCCATGTACGCCTCTGCCGCGACCGTGCTGCCGACTTCGATCACCTGCATGACGTGAGCCGCGAGCGGCAACGCCGCGTCCCGAGAGCTGGCGTCGGTGCCGGCAGCCTCGACCACACGCTCCCACAACGAGACCTGATTAAGGCGATAGGCCTGCAGGAAATCGGCCAACGACACCCCCTGCCGCACCCGTCGGGTTGCCTGAGTAGCGGTGATCGAAAAGTCCGAGCGGCGGGCGGGTCTCCCCTCTGCCATCGTGGCCAGCACGGTCCGGAAGACGGCATCCACGTGCAGCCGCAGGTCCTCGCGCAACTCCGGATCGGGGCTGGCGGAATACGCAGGCACCTGAGCCCACGTACGGGCGACGGAAGTCGCCACCACTTCCTCGAGCGAGGATTCGACCGCCTCGACGATGCGACGAACCCGCGGATCCACGCTCGTCTCGGCTTCCCCGCTGCGGCGAGCGTTCATCTCGACTCCCACCGAACCGTGGACCCGTCGGTCGGGTGCCACTTGCTGGTCTCAAACCTTAGAACGTGTTGGGAAAGTCTCAAGCGGCTGTTGAGGCTCCCTCCCAAGGCTTGCGACCCGGTGACGGCTCGAGCCGGCGGACCATCAGTCCGATCATCGCCCATTTGATCATGGCCTCGCTGGTTTCCGGCAGGCGC
>DATDBL010000405.1:0-16459 GCA_036524855.1 Aldersonia sp.
CCGGTCATCGACGCATACCCGCGCAGCACCACCTGCAGGCCGTTGACCCGCTCGCAGGAACGGGTGTTCATCTTGTGTGGCATGGCCGACGAGCCGACCTGGCCGGGTTGGAAACCCTCGGTGACGAGTTCGTGGCCGGCCATCAGCCGGATGGTGTGCGCCAGCGACGACGGCCCGGCCCCCAGTTGGACCAGCGCGGAGACGGCGTCGAAGTCCAGCGACCGCGGATACACCTGCCCGACGCTGGTGAACACGTGCGTGAAGCCCAGGTGCTCGGCGACCTTGCGCTCGAGTGCGTCGAGGCGGTCGGCGTCGCCGCCGAGCAGGTCGAGCATGTCCTGCGCGGTGCCCATCGGGCCCTTGATCCCGCGCAGGGGGTATCGGGCGATGAGTTCCTCGATCCGGGTGAGCGCGACGAGCGTTTCGTCGGCGGCCGAGGCGAATCGCTTGCCGAGGGTGGTTGCCTGTGCGGCGACATTGTGGGAACGCCCGGCCATGGCGAGATCCTGGTACTGCACAGCCCGCTCGGCGAGCCTGGCCGCCACGGTCACGCCGTGGGCGTGCACGTGTTCGAGCGAGCGCCGAATCTGCAGTTGTTCGACGTTCTCGGTGAGGTCGCGGCTGGTCATCCCCTTGTGCACGTGCTCGTGCCCGGCGAGCGCGTTGAACTCCTCGATGCGGGCCTTGACGTCGTGGCGGGTGATCCGCTCGCGTTCGGCGATCGAATCGAGGCGCACGTCGTGGCGGACCCGCTCGTAGTCGGCGATCGCCTCGGCGGGAACATTGATCCCGAGTTCGGACTGCGCCCGCAGCACTTCGAGCCACAGCTCGCGCTCGAGCACGATCTTGTATTCCGGGGACCACAGGCGCTTCAGCTCCGGACTGGCGTAGCGGGTGGCGAGAACGTTGGGGACCGTCACGTGCATCGAGTCTACGGAGCAGTGTCCATGGAGCTCTGCCTACGGAGCTGTGTCCATCGAGCCGCGCCCGAGAGGCGGGGCGACGATGTCGATGACCTCGAGCAACGCACCGCGGGCGGTCTTTCGCGGATCGGGGTCCATCTCGCACAGCGCCCCCACCACCGCGCCGTCCACCACGGCCTGAAGCCGCCGCAACTGCTCGGGCTGCACCACCCGCCCGGAGCGGCGCAGCAGGTCGGCGAGCAGGTCGTCGAGTTGGCGACGCAACCGCAACTGCACCTCCCGCAGCTGTGGGTGCCGCGCGGAGGCGAGCGTGCGTTCGTAGCGGGCGATTAGCTGCTCGTGCGGGTCGGGATCGTCCTCGCTGCACACCAGCAGGTCGACGACCAGGTCGACGGTGGAATCGGAGCCGCGGCGGCGGTGGGTGACCTCGCGTACTCGTCGGCGCATCTCGTCGAGTTCGGCGGTGCCGCTGAATTCGACTGCGCAGGCGATCAAGTCGTCGAGCGAATCGAAGTAGTAGGTGGTGGCGGCGAGCGGGAGCGCCGCGCGGGTGGCGACGGCCCGGTGCCGTACCGCATCGAATCCACCCTCGCGCAACAGTTCCGCCGCCGCCGAGACCAACGCCCGCCGGCGGCGTTCACCCTTGGGGGTGGTCGCGGTGGTCACCGTGTCATCGTGTCATCCTGGCCGCGCTCAGCAGGGCGGAATGACGAACGCGGTCACGGCCGGTTGACCCGAACGACCACGTCCGCCACGCAGGTCACATGCGACCCAGCCGCACCAACGCCTCCTCGATGTCGGCGGTACCACCGGCGAACGAAAACCGCACGGTACGAACGCCTCTCACGGTGTCGAAGTCGATGCCCGGGGCCAGTGCGACCCCGGTCTGAGCGAGCACGTGCCGGCACCACGCGGTCGAATCGTCGGTGAGGTGGCCGATGTGCGCGTAGGCGTAGAACGCTCCGTCGGCAGGGGCCAGGTCGGTGATGCCGATCTCCGGCAGCCCGCGCAGCAGGACCTCGCGGTTGTCCGCGTAGCGGCGCACGTGGCCGTCGAGCTCGGCCTTGGACTCCTCGGTGAACGCCGCCACCGCGGCGTACTGCGAGATCGCCGGCGGGCACACGGTCATGTTCGACGAGAGCCGCTGCAGCGCGCGGCGCAGCTGCGGCGGTACGAGCATCCAGCCCAGCCGCCACCCGGTCATCGAGAAGTACTTCGAGACCGAGCCGATCACCACCGACTCGCGGGAAGTCTGCCAGGCCGACGCGGTCGCGACGTCACCGAACACGATGCCGTGATAGATCTCGTCGGAGATCAGCAGCGTGCCGTGTTCGTCGCACCAGCGGGCGATGGCGTCGAGTTCGGCCGGGTCGATGATGGTGCCGGTCGGATTGGCTGGGCTCGCGATGATCAGTCCCGCCGGTATCTCCCGCAGCGCCGCCAGCATGTCGACGGTCGGCTGGAACCGAGTCTCGGGCCCGCAGTCGAGCTCGATGACGCGGCAGCCGAGCGCGGCGAGCGTGTTGCGGTAGGCGGGGTAGCCCGGCCGCGCGAGCACGACCGGGTCGCCGGCGTCGAACGCGGCGAGGAAGATCAGCGTGAACGCACCCGACGACCCGGTGGTGACGACGACGTCCTCGGCGGCGACGTCGACCCCGGTCGTGACGCGGTGGTGCTCGGCGATCGCCTCGCGCAACTCGAGGATCCCGAAGGTCTCGGTGTAGCCGAGCAACTGCGTGTCGAGTGCATACCGCGCGGCGCGCAGCACCGGTTTCGGCGCGGGCGTCGAGGGTTGGCCGGCGGCGAGGGTGAGGACGTCACCGTGGGTGCGGCCGCGTTCCGTCGCCGCCTTCCACACGTCCATGACGTGGAACGGCTCGATCGTCGAGCGCTGCGATTCCTTGCGCACCCGATCAACCTAGCCCGCGTGTCAGAACCTGAGGTCGAGGCGTTCCACGAGGCCGGCGGTTGCGCCGAAGTCGAGGTCGCAGCCGTAGTCGGCGGCGAGTCGCGTGAGCGTGTCCTCGCCGGGGAATTCGGGCATCAGATCGAGCGGGCGGAACAGTTCCTCGAGGCCGCCCGGCGAGATCGTATCCAGCATTCGCGCGGGTTGGTCGCCGGCGTTCCAGAACGTGTGCCACTGCCCCCGCGGCTTGTAGACCAGGTCGCCGGGGCGCACGGTGACCACGTCGTCGCCGAGCGCGATGCCGACGACGCCGGAGACGACGAAGCTGTACTCGTCTTCGCGACTGTGCCGATGTACGGGTGCGGCCAACGCGTGCGGCGCCAGCAGGTGCTCCACCAAGGCGAACCGGCCCGCGGTCTCGTCGTGACCGACGAGGAAGCGATCGCGCACACCCTCGGGAGGACCGAGGACCTCGCCGGAATCGGGTCCGATCACGTGGTGACTGACGGTGTTCGACATCGCAACCCCTCGGGACGGTTCGATCGCTTTCCGGCACCGTAACGAGTGGTCGAGGGCCGCGACCATCCCAGATTTCTGCTATTTCTCCCGGCCCGCACTGCGTAGGTTCGCAGTGTGAGCCGCGACGTCCCGCGCAGGGCACTCGACGAGATCGACGCGCTCGCCCATCGGCACCTCGACCTGGTCGGGTTGTGGCGACGCGCGTCGGACGTGCTCGCCCGCGCCGTGCCGCACTACTGGGCGCCGTGCTGGTACACGCTCGATCCGGACTCGCTGCTCATCACCAGCCACTTCCTGGACGGCATACCCGAACTGCCCGCCGAGTGGCTGGCGCAGGAGTACTACGACAACGACGACGTCAACAAACTCGTCGACGTCGCGCGCTCGCCGCGGGGGATATCGACTCTGCACGACGCCACCGGGGGCGACCCGGGCGCGAGCCGTCGCTGGCAGGAGAACATGGCCTACGGGGCCGATCAGGAGGTGATCACCGCGCTGCGCGACCGCTCCGGCGCGGTGTGGGCGCGGTGGGCATGAACCGGGAGCCCGACCGGCCCCGGTTCACGGCAGCGGAACTGCGCTTCCTCAGCCGTGCCGCAGCGCGTCTCGCCGACGGCGCCCGCCGGGCGTTGCTCGTCGGCGAGGCGCTCGAACCTTCTTGTGACGATCCTCCCGGTCTCGTCCTGCTCGACGCCGCCTGGGCGGTCGAATCGATGACCCCGGCGGCGCACGACTGGCTCGACCGGATGCCCGACGGCGATGTGGCGGCAGGCCGACTCCCCGCCGCCGTGCTCGCGGTCGCCGGCGCGGCTCGCGCCGCTGCTGATGTCCGCGTACGGCCTGCCCGAACGCGGGCGTGACATCACTACGCTTGTGCTGCAAGGGTATTCGACAACGCAGATCGCGGGGCGGCTGCACCTTTCACCGCACACCGTGCAACAGCACCTGGCGAACATCTTCGACAAGATCGGGGTCCGCAGCCGCCGCGACCTCATCGGCGGGGTGTTCTTCGCGCATTACGAGCCGCGGGTGCGAGACAACGAGCACCGGGCCGCACGCGAGCGCCCGCTGCGCGGCGGGCCGATGCCGGCGTGACCGGCGATCCCGAGGCTGGCTGCGCGCCGGATCTGCTGTGTACTGTCGCGAGGGGCTGCCCGGCCGGGCAGATCGGAGGGGACCTGAGTTGGTGCGCCGGGCAGGCATCGTTTTCGCTGTGCTGTCGCTCGCCGCTGCGCCGATGGTGGTCGGGGGCACGGCTGCGGCCGACGCCGCCGATGCCGCCGAGTCCCCGCAGGTGCTCATGACGCCGCGGTCGACGGCCGCATATCTGGAGCAGATGGGCAACGGCGAGCGGATCCGCGAGCAGCGCGTCGTCGAGTCGGCCGCGCGAGCCACCCTGGAACGGGCGAAGCGCGAGGCCGCCGCGGCGGTCGCGGGTGAGTATCAGCCGTGGATGGGGGGCTCGCCCGGCGGCGGCGTCTCTGCCCTCGGGATCGGCGGGTACGTGCTGCCGACGCGGGGCACGTTTACGTCGGCGTTCGGGATGCGGTGGGGCACGATGCACCAGGGCATCGACATCGCGGGCCCGATCGGCACGCCGATCTACGCGGTCGCGACCGGCACGGTGATCGAGGCCGGACCCGCCAACGGGTTCGGGCTGTGGGTACGCATCCGCCACGACGACGGCGCGATCTCCGTCTACGGCCACCTCTACGACTTCTTCGTCTCCACCGGCGAGCGCGTGCCCGCCGGCATGCAGATCGCCCGGATGGGCAACCGCGGCGACTCCACCGGCCCACATCTGCACTTCGAGATCGTCATGATCAATCAGCACGTTGACCCGGTGCGCTGGCTCGCGCTGCACGGGTTGTCGATCGGGTAGGCAGGGCGCAAAGCCCGACCTCGCAAGCCGTTTCGAAACTTCGCAGGCTGTACAAGGTGTGTGCAGTGTCGACTGGGGGTGCGAGGTCGCGCGCGACTCACGAACCCGGGATGCTGATCCTGCCTTCGACCGCGGCGAGGCCGATGTCGGTTCGGTAGTGGCCGCCGGGGAGCTTGATCGCCTCGATGCGTCGGTATGCCTGCTCGCGGGCGGCGGCGAGATCGGCGCCGGTGCCGACGACGCTGAGCACTCGACCACCGGCCGAGACGAGGGCGCCGTCGTCGCGACGCGCCGTCCCCGCGTGCAGGACGCCGGGACCGTCGGCGCCTGAGATGACGTCGCCGAGGCGGGGCTTGGCGGGGTAGTACTCGGCGGCGAGGACGACGGTGACGGCGGCGCCGTCGCGCCACCGCGGGGCGGACACATCGGCGAGCCGACCGGTCGCGGTGGCATTCAGCAGTTCGCCCAGCGGGCTGTCGAGCAGGGACAGCACGGCCTGAGTTTCGGGGTCGCCGAAGCGGCAGTTGAACTCGACGACGGCGGGACCGTCGGCGCCCATCGCGAGCCCGGCGTAGAGCAGTCCGGAGTACGGGACACCACGGCGGACGAGTTCGGCGGCGACGGGCGCGACGACCTCGTCGACGATCTGCGCGAGCGCCCCGTCGGGCAGCCACGGCAGCGGCGTGTACGCGCCCATCCCGCCCGTGTTGGGTCCGGTGTCGCCGTCGCCGGCGCGCTTGTGGTCCTGAGCGGGCAGCAACCCGACCACGGTCTCGCCGTCGACCAGGCAGAACAGCGACACCTCCGGCCCGTCGAGGAACGACTCGAGCAGTACCGGGTGCCCGTTCTCCAGCAGTTCGGCGCCGTGGTCGCGGGCGGCGTCGCGGTCGGCGGTGACGACGACACCCTTGCCTGCGGCCAGGCCGTCGTCCTTGACCACCCAGGTGGGGCCGAACCGGTCGAGCGCGGCATCGAGGCGGGCCGGGCTGTCGACGATCTCGCTGTGTGCCGTGCGCACGCCCGCCGCGGCCATCACGTCCTTGGCGAACGCCTTCGACCCCTCGATGCGCGCCGCACCCGCGGACGGGCCGAAGCATGAGATGCCTGCGGCGCGCACCGCGTCGGCGACACCGAGGACGAGGGGAACCTCGGGTCCGATCAGGACGAGATCGGCGCCGAACTCCTCGGCCAGGGCCACCACTGCGACGCCCGACGACGCGTCGACGGCGTGCACCTCGGCGACCTCGGCGATGCCGGCGTTGCCGGGCGCGCAGGCTAGGGCGGTGACGCCGGGGTCGCGGGACAGGGCGAGGACGAGGGCATGTTCACGGGCACCGGATCCGATAACGAGGACGCGCACGGTGGTCACGATACGGACACCATCTCGACATCACCGGGAACGCGGCTGCGAGTCGTCACGAGAATGTCCGTGGCCTGACATGCGGATTCGTCATTGGGTGTCAGTAGGTCTCGTCGCGGGGATGTCAGCACGTCGAAGCTGTCGGAAGTGTCGTCGTTTCGCGCCACCTGCTCGGTTGTTATCCGCCGACGCGGGGCAGTGCGCGGTGAGTTCCTCGCGCATCGGCACCGTAGCGGATCGTGGCCGCGTCGTCGGTGAGAGCTGCGGCGGGAATTGCGGTCAGCTCGCGCGGCAGGCATCCGGTGAACAGCACGGTCGCGAGCAGCGGCGGAGACCGGGTTGGCGAGGCTGGCGCGGATCCGGGGGCATCGCGATCGGGTGGATGCTCGCCGGCTACGGCGTCCTCAGTCTCATCTGCGCAAGCGTCCTACCCGAAACCCGTGACCGTGCAATGGAATCGACGTCACACCCCGCCAAGCCTGACCAGCATCGCCGCGCCCGTGCACATCGAGTAACTCACCCTGCTCGCCGAGGGGGCCCAGCGGCCGGATCGCCCGGGTCCTCGAAGCCCCTTGACTTCAAAGATGAACTGATATTCAATAGTGAAGGGAGATTCATTGCTGAACTAAGGTTCATGATCTGGAGGTGGACGTCATGTCCGACAAGCGCAGCCCACGTGTGGCCGCCCGCATCGCGGGCACCCGGGTCCGCATCCTCGAAGCCGCACGAGAGGTTTTGGCGGACAACGGTTTCGATGCGGCCCAGGTGGCCGTGGTCGCCGCGGCCGCGGATGTGGCCACCGGGACGGTGTACCGGCACTTCCCCTCCAAGGCTGCTCTGTTCGCCGAGATGCTGCGGTCCGTGTGCGAGACCGAGCTGGCCGTGGTGCGGGCTATCGCCGACGAGACCGATCGCAGCGCGGCCGAGCGGATCGGCGACGCGGTCGGCGCGTTCGCCACACGAGCGCTGATGGGCGAAGGACTGTCCTACGCGGTGATCATCGAGCCCATGGACCGTGAGGTCGATCAGGTCCGACTGGAGGCACGCGCCGCACTGGCCGATGTCTTCACCGACCTGATCACCGCTGGTATCCGCGCCGGAGAGTTCGCCGAGCAGGACGCCCGCCTGCGGGGCGCCGCGATCGTCGGTGCCATGCTCGAATCTCTCGTCGCCCCCCTGGCGCAACGCGACGATCTCGACCACTCGCTCGCCACGGTGCCCACCGAACTCGCTCGGTTCTGCCGGGCCGCGGTGGGCGACACCTCCCCGGCCGATTCGGCCACCCCCGCGAGGGTCCAGCCTCTCGCGACCGGAACAGCGCACCGCGGCTCCACGAAATAGACCCTCCCCTTCCTACAAGGCCCCCAGCGTCGTCGAGTTCCTCGACGAGATGCCCAAGACCTCGACCGGAAAGACCGCAAGAACGAACTCCGCGACCGCGAATGGCGCGGCAGCGCCGTCTGCATCAACGGTTGACCTCCGCGTCGAGCACCGACCGACCCAGTCGCCCTCTTCGAGCGACATCGAAAGGAAATGGCGATGACCGCAACACCGAGTCCCGCAACGACCCACCCGCACAATCAAGTCGTCGACTTCGAAGGCGTCAACGCCTTCACCGGCGACCCGATCGCCACCTCCGTCCTGGGCACCCACGCGCCCTGGGCGCGCGAATACGCCGAGAAGCTGGGCGCACTGGTGTGGGACCACGACACACTGATCGCCGCGCGTGACGCCCACCGCTTCCTTCCGGAACTGCGCACCCTCAACCGTGTCGGTGACCGGATCGACCACGTCGAGTTCCACCCCGCCTACCACGCGCTGATGAGGATGGCGTTCGGCAACGGCGTTGCCGCGCTGTCGTGGAACGCGCCCGCACCCGGCGGCCACCTCGCCCGCGCCGTGCAGTCCTACCTGTGGAACCAGGTCGACGGCGCCACCGCGTGCCCGACCGGAATGACCTACGCGGCCGCACCGCTGCTCAGCGAGATCCCCGAACTCGCGCCCTACGCCGAACGCGTCAAGGTACACGACTACGACCCGTCCTACGCTCCCATCGAAACCAAGCGCGCCGCCACCATCGGATACGCCATGACGGAGAAGCAGGGCGGATCGGACCTGCGCGCCAACAGCACCGTCGCAGCGCCGATCGGCAAGCGCGGTCAGGGCGAGGCATACCTGCTCAACGGCCACAAATGGTTCTGCTCCGTCCCGATGAGCGACGGCTTCTTCACCGTCGCACAGACAGAGGCGGGCACGAGCTGCTTGTTCGCACCGCGCTGGCGGCCCGACGGCACCCCCAACGGCATCGCCATCCAACGCCTGAAGGACAAGTGCGGCAACAAGGCCAACGCCTCGTCCGAGATCGAGTACCACAACGCGTACGCGATCCTCCTCGGCGACGAAGGACGCGGCATCCGCACCATCCTCACGTCCTCGGACTACACCCGCCTGGACTTCGCCGCCGGCTCCGCCGGCCTGATCCGCGCGGCACTGTCGCAGGCCATCAACCACGCCGACCAGCGCATGGCCTTCGGATCGCGGCTCAGCGACATCCCCACCATGACCGCGGTGCTCGCCGACCTCACCCTCGAATGGGCAGCAGCCACCCACCTGGCATTCCGCCTCGCGAACACCATCGATCACGACGACGTGTCCGAAAAGCTCCTGCAGCGCCTGCTGACGCCGGTGGGCAAGTACTGGAACTGCAAGCGCGCACCGGTCATTGTCGCCGAAGCCATGGAATGCCTCGGCGGCAACGGTTACATCGAGGAACACCCGATGGCCCGCTACTACCGTGAAGCCCCGCTGAACGGAATCTGGGAAGGCACCTCGAACATGATGGTGCTCGACGTCGAACGCGTGCTCACCCGCGAGCCGAAGGCCCTCGAACCGGTGCTCGACGAGATCCGGCTCGCCGAGGGCGCCAACTCCCACCTCGACCGCGCCACCGCCGACCTCGAGGACCGGGCCGCCACCCCCGGCAAGGACGGCCGCCGACTCGCCTCGCAGATCGCGCTGACCCTGCAGGCATCGCTGCTGGTGCGCCACGCCCCAGCCGCGGTGTCCGACGCCTTCTGCGCGTCCCGGCTCGGTGGACAGTGGGGACCGGTCCTCGGGTCCCTGTCCTGCGAGCTCGACCTCGCCGCAGTCGTCGCATACGGCCGACTCGGCTGACACCACCACTGCTGCGGTGTCCCCGAATCATCCGGCTCGGGGACACCGCCCGCAGAGCCTTCGGCATGCACGCCGCGGGCACCCCGCCGACCGTCACCGCGTCGGCGTCTTATCGAAGCTCCCCCCCGTTCGCCACCACCCGCAGTTTCATCCGAGCGCGCTTCGGTTCGTCGCCGTGAGCCGCAGACCCGGCGGATGCAAGAGCTACCGAGGTGCCGGCATCGCTTCTACCTTCTTCGGTTCGACACACTCGCCGTATTCAAGGACGTGCCCGCCCACGAACTCGGCGCCACCGCCGCCAAGGCGGCCCTGCAGCGCGCCGGTGAGGCGGCCGAGGACATCGACCGGCCGAGTCGTCCTCGTCGGCGGGCTGCAGCAGTCGGTGCATGATCTGCGCGGCGCGGGTGATGGCGTCGAACACCCGGTGCGGCTGGGTCCGCTCCAGGTAGTCCCAGGGGCCGTCCCAGTCCTCGGGTGGGCCGGCGCGCCGCCCACCGGTGCAGCGCGGATACGCCCGTCCCTGGCCCGGTGGGGCGCCGAGGATCCGCTCGACGCGCAGGTCGACCCGCCAGCCGGCGACGAAGTTGTACTCGTAGCCGAATCGCTCGCGCTCGCGTAGCCCCACCTCGGCGAGGCGGACCCGCCGGGCGTCGTCACGGAAACCCGGTCCGCCGACGAAGGCGACGCCGTCCTCGCACCCGTGGATGACGAACCGGTGCAGATGCTCACCGGACCAGCCGAGCACGGTTGCAGGATGGTGTGTAGCCCAACCCCGCGCCCTGCCTCCCCCGGTTTGTTCCGCTCTCCGACTTCCCTGCGGGCGCGTCGTCGCGGTCGTCGGGGCTACGGTCGGTGCGCAGGTCGGCGGCGCGCCGATTGCTGGATCGGCCGGGTAGCGGAGAACGTGTGTGAAACCGTCACCGACGAGAGACGCTGGGTACCCGGGGTCGTGCGCCGGGCGGAGGTGCCGGTCGCACATGATCGGCGACCCGGGGCGGTCACACCACATCGGCACGGAGGTACACGGGATGAACGGGGAACCCACGCTCGACCTCTCGCAGACCTACCGCGGGGTCCGGGAGGAAGCCCACGAGCAGATCGTCGACCATTTCACGCGCATGCTGGAACAGCGCCGGGCGCTGCGTCGTGAGGATCGCGAGATCGAGGATCTGGCGACCGCCGCGCTGCGGCGGCAGTTGCATCGCGACGAGCAGTACGCCGCCCAGATCGGCCCGCTGATCTCCGCGAGTGCCGACCGATTCACGAACCTCGAGGTCGGCGACCACGTCCTGGCCGGGCTGTCGCGCGAGAAGATCCTCGCGTTGACCACCGGCTGCACGGTGCGCGACCTGCAGGTGGAACTCGGCAATGTCGTCGCGGTCACCGCGGCCAAGGACACATCGGTGCGCATCTTCACCCCGCCCTATGCCGACGAGTGGACCCACACCGACGGCGGGCGGCACCAGCAGCTGTTCGTGTCGGCGCAGAAGGCTTCGGGCTCGCTGCAGATGGTGTACAGCATCGGCAAGGAGGGCGGCTCGGCCTATCTCGGCGCCGGGGTGGCGATCCTGTTCATGCGCCAGGCCCCCGGTCACCCACCGGGGCACGGCCCGGCCGGTCTCGCGCAGATCCGCACCGACACGCCCTACCGTTACCGCTGGCGTGACGTGTCCTATGCGGGAACCGCGCACCAGCACGGCGGATTCGGGGTTCTCGTCGGCAGTTGGAGCACCGCCGGCGGCCCGGGCCGCGTCGACCAGAACCACCAGCGGTGGGCGTGGAACGACGGCACCAACTGGTACAAGACACACAGCAACCCGAACTGGTCGGGGCTCGACGACGACACCGCGCTGCGGTTCGGCGACCAGTCACCCTACTTCCCGATCGAACCCGGCCGGCTGTACGTCGCGTGGGTGTGGTGTTTCCTGGACGGCGATGCGGGTGGTGCGGACGTGCTCTCGGCCGCGTTCGCGCAGGCACAGATCGTCGCGGCGGTGAACACGATCGTCGTGGGACAGCAGTGACAATGCCCTCCAGCGGCACTGCTCGGCGACTCCACCTCAGCCCGAACACCGCCGACGAGCCTCGGGGTCCGCGCATCCGGTCGGGTGGCGCCGCACCGGATCGCGCACGCGTAGGCGGTGGAGGGCGCAATGGCGCAGAAAGTGGTCGTCGAACTGATCGACGACCGCGACGACACGCCGATCCCCGCTGGGAATGGGTGCACGCCAACGGATACGAGATCTCCACCCGCGGCCGCATCCCGGCCGACGTCGAGCAGGCCTACCGCGACGCGAACCTACGCCGTGGCCACACGTTTGGTGGCAGTTACGTCTGACCCAGCACAACCTGGTGACCAGTCACAGCAGCGCCCCCTGCATTTGCTGGTGGGGGGTCCACACACGGTATCGCTCGACGTTGAGATCATCGAACTTGTGTTCGATACATGGGGGTGCAGTGTTCGAACCGTTGCCGTACCGGGTGGTGGATCCGATGCCGGTCACGGTCCAGTTCGGGTCGGCGTTCGTGCGCGCGCCGCGACGTCTGGTCCCGGAGGGGATCCCGCGCGGAGCGCGGCTCAGCCGGAAGGGAGTGTCGCCGAAGCGGTGCGTCCTTATGTCGACAGTGGCGCGGGCAGGTGGCAGAGAGTAGTTGTGTGATCCGCGGCTCGGCAGCCCGGCGTCGGCGACGTCGGAGTGGTCTATGACTCGGTGTTGTGTGCGCGGATGAGTTCGAGTGCTCGGTCGCGGTCGCGGGTGTCGAGTGCGTCGACGAGGTCGGCGTGGAGTTGGAAGCGTTCGGCGATGTAGTCCGACAGCGGTTGTTCGGGTGCCGGCAGCACGGCTTTGGTGTGGGACTCGATGAGTTCGAGCAGGCTCAGGTAGATCGATTTCAGGATCGCGTTCGGGCTGACCCGGGCGATCGCGGCGTGCAGTTCCCAGTTGGCGCGGGCGAAGTCGGTGGGTCTGTTGTCGTCCATCGCGGTGTGCATGTCGTCGAGGGCGGCGCGCATCCGCGCGATGTCGACGGCGGCGGCGTGCCGTAACGCGTCCTCGATGAGCAGCGGGTCGAGCGCGTTGCGGATGTGCACCGCGTCGGCGACGTCGGTCTCGCCGGCATCGAGGGACAGGATCGAGTGGCCCAGCCGCGCGATCGGGGTCTGTTCGGCCGCGAAGATCCCGCCGCCGGGCCCGGACCGGACCATGATGACGCCGCGTGATTGCAGGATCCGCAGCGCCTCGTTGAACGTCGCCATCGCGACGCCGCATTGTTGTTGCAGGTCACGCTTGGTGCCCAGCTTCGCGCCTGCCGGCGCGTCCTCGGCGAGTTGACCGATCGCCAGAGCCGTCTGTTCGGTCCGCGACAGCGGCGCCGTCGCACGCATGCGTTGCTCGAGGTCGGTCATCGCGTCCTACTTTCGTGATCGATTTTCGTCCCGGGTCTTGACATGAGAGCCCGGTCACACCACTATAGACCATATCGAACCTATTCAATAGGTTCCAAGCTCGGTCGATCGGTCCCCCGGTTCCCCACGCCAGCGAGGTGCACAGTCCCATGTCAGAGAAGCTTCACGATATTGTCATCGTCGGTGCCGGCCCGGTCGGGCTCGCGCTCGGTCGACTGCTGGGTTTGCACGGCCACGAGGTCGTGATCCTGGAGCGCTGGCCCGAGCCGTACCCGCTGCCGCGGGCGGTGCACTTCGACGACGAGATCGGCCGCGTGTTCCAGTCGATGGACCTCGGCGAGCAGGTCAAGGCGATCTCGGCGCCGGTGACCGACCACTACGAATGGCGCAACGCCGCTGGGGACGCGCTGGTGCGCATCGACTGGTCGGGCACCGGGCCGAACGGGTGGCCGACGGCCAGCTTCTTCTCGCAACCGCAACTGGAAGCGCTGCTGGCCGACGCGGTGGGGGCGATGCCGAACGTCACGCTGCACCGCGGCGCGGAGGTGGTCGGGATCGTCGAGCGCGGCGACGAGGTGGAGGTGACCGCCACCAATGCGGTGCACAAGCAGCGAAAGCTGCGCTCACGGTTCGTGATCGGCTGCGACGGGGCGAACAGTTTCGTGCGCGGGCAGATGGGCGCCACGATGCACGACGAGGGCTTCTTCTTCGACTGGTTGATCGTGGACACCGTCCCGCTCGACGAGCAGGAGTGGTCTCCGCAGAACTGGCAGCTGTGCGACCCCGCGCGGCCCACGACCATCGTCTCCGGTGGCCCGGGACGGCGTCGCTGGGAGTTCATGCGGCTGCCCGGCGAGGACCGCGACACCCTCAACACCACCGAGAAGGCGTGGGAGTTGCTGGCGCCGTGGGGACGCACCCCCGGCAACACGCAACTGGAACGGCACGCCGTCTACACCTTCGCCGCCCGGTGGGCGGACCGCTGGAACCACGGGCGCCTCGCGATCGCCGGCGACGCCGCACACCAGATGCCACCCTTCGCCGGGCAGGGCATGTGCTCGGGAATCCGCGACGCCGCCAACCTGGCGTGGAAGCTCGACCGCATCCTGCGCGGCGCGTCGGGGATCGAGTTGCTCGATTCCTACACCAGCGAACGTAGCGAGCACCTGCAGCACGCGATCACGATGTCGGTGGAACTCGGGCGGGTGATCTGCGTGCTCGACGAACAGCAGGCCGCGGCGCGCGACGCCCGGATGATCGCCGGCAGAGCGGACCCGGCCACGGTGCTGCCGATCGCGGCGTTGCCGGTGCTCGGCCCCGGCCTCACCGCCGCCGACGGCGATGTCGCGACGCTGCGCGGCACCCTGTCCCCGCAGTTCCCGGTCACGGCCGCCGGGCAGGTGGATCTGCTCGACGAGATCACCGGCGACGGCGCGATCCTGCTGCTGCGCAGTGGTACTCCCGTTCCAGCGACGCTGCTCGACGCCAGCGAGGTACGCGCCTACACCCTCGGCGCCGACCCCGCGGCGGATCTGCACGACGCGTCCGGGGCGTGGACCGACTGGCTCGACACCCACGGCGTCGGCGCGGTCCTGATCCGCCCCGACCACTACATCTTCGGCGCCGCCCCCGACGTCGACGGCGCGGCCGGACTGCTCACCGCCTACCGCGACCGACTGCACCTGAGCACACCCACCGCGGTGCCCGCCTGACCCCGAGGTTCCACCCCGAGTTCCACCCCAACCCAAGAAGTAGGAGAACACTTTTCATGCGTATCGCAAACTATGACGATCGTGCCGCCCTGGTCGTCGGCGGCGCCGGCGCCGAGCGGGGAATCGACCTCGCCGCCGCCTCGAACGGCCGGTTCGGACCCGGTCCGGACTCGATCTACCAGCAATGGGACGAGGTCGCCGCGTGGGTCGCCGAGCAGGACCTCACCATCGCCGACAGCATCGCGCTCGACCGCACTCGGCTCGGTGCGCCCTCGCCGGCACCGCGGCAGGTGTTCGCGATCGGGCTGAACTACCACGCCCACGCCGACGAGTCCGGGTTCGAGTCGCCGACGCACCTGCCGCCGGTGTTCACCAAGTACGTGTCGAGCTTCTCCGGTCCCGACACCGAGGTGGTGATCCCCGCGGGCGGCAACGTGGACTGGGAGGTCGAGCTGGTCGCGGTGATCGGCCGCGAGGCGTCGCGGGTGGGCGTCGACGAGGCATGGGACCACGTCGCCGGCCTGACCGTCGGGCAGGACATCTCCGAACGGGTGTCGCAACTGCGGGGCCCGGCGCCGCAGTTCGCGCTGGGCAAGTCGTTCCCCGGGTTCTCCCCGCAAGGGCCGTGGCTGGTGACCCCCGACGAGTTCGCCAACCCCGACGACCTCGAACTGTCCTGCCGCATCGACGGCGAACAGGTCCAGAAGGGCCGCACCCGAGACCTGATCTTCCCGGTGTCCGAACTGATTTCGGAACTGTCACACATCGCCACGCTCTACCCCGGTGACGTGATCTTCACCGGCACCCCGGCCGGGGTCGGCGTCGGACGCGAACCGCAGCGGTTCCTGCGGCCGGGCGAACGTCTCGACAGTTTCGTCGAGGGCATCGGCGAGCTGCACCAGACCTTCGTCGCCGCCACGAACGCCCGATAGGCACGAAACGGATATCACGATGGCACTGCATGGCTTGGCCAAGGTCACCGTCGGCGTCCCCAACGTCGCCGACACAACCGCCTACTACCGCGAGTTCGGTCTCGACCACCGTGGCGACGGGGTGTTCGCCACCCGCGACGGGGGCGATCAGCTCGAGATCGTCTCCGCCCCGCGACGACGACTCGTGGAGTTGGCCGTCGCCGCCGACACGCCCGACGACACCGCCGCGGTCGCCTCCCGGCTGACCGCCCTCGGCCAGCAGGTCGCCACCGACCCCGATTCGTCGGTGCGGGCGGTCGAACCGGTCACCGGCGCCGTGGTGAAGGTCGTGGTGCGCCCGCGGATCGTGGTCGACCCGCCGGTCGTCTCGACGCCCTACAACGGGCCGGGCCGCATCGACCGGTGGGGGCGCGCCCCGTTCCTGTCCCGCACTGAGCCGGTGCGGCCCCGCAAGCTCGGTCACGCCGTGCTCGGCAGCACCGACCTCGACACCACGATGAAGTTCTTCACCGAGGGCCTCGGGTTCCGGGTCAGCGACTACATCGCCGGCCACGGCGCGTTCCTGCGCTGCTCGGTGGAGCACCACAACGTGCTGGTGATGTCGGCGCCGGTGAACTTCCTGCACCACACCAGCTGGCAGGTCGA
>DATDBL010000406.1:0-9828 GCA_036524855.1 Aldersonia sp.
CTTCCGCTCCTCGGCGCCGAGGGGCGCCTGCGGTGCGGGTCGGCTTGCCACCGGACCACCGACCCGCGGCCTCAACCCGGGACAAGATCAAACCCATTTGAACAGCGACCGAACTGACCCACTACAACGTCAGGAGATCCTGAGAAGGTTGGTGGTCAGGGCTGGGATCGAACCGGCGATCTTCGCATCGGCGCGCGCCTTGGTCCGACCCCTTTGGCGGATATCCGGCGGACAAAATCTTCTTCGATGCCGTGGGCCGACTCGACGAGGGTGAGCACGGGGGTGGTGTCGCCGAGTCGGTCAAAGGTTTCGGTGACACCCGATCTCCTCGCCTGGCGCAAAGCGATCGAGGCCGGTACCGCCCTCGACAACAACCTCGCAATACTCGCGGTCGTGTCCACACACGCACTCGTGCGCAAAGGCCGGCCAGTACCGCCGGCACTCGACGAGTTCCACACGAGAATCGTGAAGGTGACCCTCATTCGTAGTCGTCGAATTCCGCGGCCCACACGGGGTGTTCGTCCTTCGCCCACTCCCGGTCGACCGATCCACCGATCATTCCGCGCATCGCCTCCGGGTCGCGCAGGGCGTAGACGACATGACCGACGACCAGCATCCCGAACGCCAGCGCGAACCAGTCGTGCACGAATGTCGCGCCGGTGCGCCAAGCCAGCCGCGTCCAGTCGGGGAAATACATCACCGTGCCGGTGCCGAGCAGGACGAGAATCGACCCGGCACTCAGCGCGCCGTTGAGCTTCTGGCCGGCGTTGAACTTGCCGACACCGACACCGGTGCGGCGCAGACTCTTCCGCCGCAACCAACGCCAGTCGTCGGGCGTGAACCGGTTGAGCCGACCGAGGTCGGCGCGGTACGCGATCGAGACCAGTCCGATCACGAGCGGCACCGGAAGCGCGAAGCCGCACCACACGTGCACCAACTCCACGATGTGCCGGTTGCCGACGAGCACCGCGATCGACCCGTTGTACAGGATCGCCGCCGTCGCGATGCACCCCCCGACCAGGAAGCCGGTCAGCCAATGCACCCAGCGCTCGACGCGGCCGAACCGATGCAGGTCCCGGGCCCCCGGCTCAACCGGTCGGGTCATCATCACGTCCGTTCGATTCGCCGACCCAGCCGTCGACCGCATAGCCGCGCCGCTCCCAGTACCCCGGTTCGACCTCGCTGGTCAGCTCGATCGCCGAGAGCCACTTCAGACTCTTGTAGCCGTACATCGGCGCGACATACAGCCGCACCGGTCCACCGTGATGGTGCGTGACGGTGTCGCCGATCATCGTCAGCGCAACGATCACGTCGTCACGGCGGGCCTGCTCGAGGGTGAGGCTTTCGGTGTAGGTGCCGTCGAACGAACTGAATCGCACCGCCGCCGCCGCGCTGGTGGGGCCGGCATCGTCGATCAGATCTCCCAAACGAACGCCACTCCAATGCACTTCGGGCACCCGCCACCCGGTCACGCATTGGAAATCGCGCACCAGGGTCGTCTGTGGCATCGCCTGTAGGTCGGCGAGCGTGTGGCTGCGCGGCGTCTGCACCAATCCACCGATGTCGAGGCGATAGTCGGCGGCGTCCCGCCGTGGCGCACCGAAGGTCACGGAATAGAACCGGAAGCCATCCCCGACGGGGATCAGTCCGACAAGCCCCGTCGGATCGTGAGTCCCCAGCGGCCCGAGGACCGCGGCCAGCCCCTTCTGGACTGCGCCGCCGCCGAGCACGCCGGCCACCCCGACACCAAGCAGACCCAACACAATGCGCCGCCCCACCGGAGCACCCTGCCTCACCGGGGAACGTTCAGGCTGCACACCTCCACTGTCCGCTCGACGGGCAGCCGTGCCAACCCCGCCGCTCGCCTCATAAGCCAGCAGGTCCGCCTGGGAAGGCCGGACCACGCCGCGCGGGTTTCGTACGCGCCGCGCGCGCTACAACGTGCGCAGGCCGACGCAGCGCGTGCGGCGTGGCGGGGCGGTGTCGCACGCGGCGCCAGTTTCATGGTCGCGTGACGGTCGCGCCGGGGAGGCCCGTCAGACCCCGATCGATGGCCGCGAGACTCGCCTGCGTGCGGTTGTTCACGCCCAGCTTGGTGTACACACGCTCGACGTGGTTGCCCGCCGTCTTCTCCGCGATGTGCAACTCGGCGGCGATCTCACGGTTCGACCGGCCCTGCGCGATGAGCCGCAGGACTTCGACCTCCCGGTTGGTGAGCCCGGCCGGCCAAGGCGTCCGCCGCGAGGCCCGATGCCCGGCCGCAGCCAGCACGGCCTCCACCGACTCGGTGTCGAGGCGTCCGGCGCGCGCCTCCAGGCGCACCTGATCGGCGGCGCCGCGAGGATCCAATGCCAGCCGGTGTGGACGCGGCTCGAGCAGTCGGCGATAAGCCACCGCGGAGGCGAGCAACCGGTCCTGCGGGGTCAACTCCGCACCGGCGATCCCTCGGGGAAAGCCGGACCCGTCGATCCGTTCCCGGTGTTTCGTCGCGAGGGACACCACCGATTCCAAGCCGTTGACGCGGTTCAGTATCCGGCCGGTCAGATACGGATACATCTGTACTCGTTCCCATTCAGCCGTGCTGAGCGGCCCCTTCTTCTCCCAGATCTGGTTGGACACACCCATTCTGCCGAGGCCATGGACGAGACCGGCGCGGTAGAGACGCGTGATGTCCGCTGGCGACATGCCCAGGTGTCGGGCTGCCCGGGCAACCAGGTCCGCGACGCCACGCGAATGCCCAAAGGTGAACGGACATTTGAGATCGACGAAATCAGCCATGGCCCTGAGTAACTCGTCGAGTTCGTCGCCGTCGAGAGTTCGATCGCGATCGGGCGCTTGCGCCAACGCCGCGGTCCAGAGATCCATCTCGAGCAACCCGTCCAGGATCGCGGCCGCGTCACTCTCGAACACCTCCACCACAGCCGGGCTGAACTGAGTGCCACGCCGGGAACGGAGAACCTCGACCGCGTGCTCGACCCCACCCGTCCGCAGGTGAACCTCGACGACGTCGGCCACATGAACGATGTGAACCTCGACCGGAATATCTTCTCCGCGAGCGCCATTCGGTAATCCCCGCCCGTCCCAGCGCTCGAAGATGTAGCCCAGGGCATGCCTGACCTGCGCATCCAATCCCATTCGATCCGAAAGAACCCCGGCGGAACTGCAGTGCGAGTGGATCATCCTGGCGACCTGACTACGAGCCGTGACCAGGAAGGCAGCCGAACGGATACCGCGTTCCGCGCCCGGCAATCCCCGTCCCATGTGGCTCATCAACAGACGCAGAAACGGCATCCCGGCCATGTCCACCGCGTACGTGTCAGCCCGGTAGGCGATGTCGTCGCCGAACAACGCCCAGAGCTCGTGGGAATCGGCGTGACAACCAATCCAACCCACGAGATTGGCGTAGTACACCGTCGCCCGTTGTTGGTCGTCGAGGCCCATGCGCTCGGCGATCCGGGTCGCGATCAGCGACGACCGAAGCATGTGTTCCATCGGCTGACCCAAGCCGAGGTCGATCGCCAGCGATACCGCGGCCAGCAACTCCGCCCTGCGCGGACCTCGTGCCGAGCCGTGCGGCGTCGCGTTCGGGTGCACCTCGCCATTGTCCACCCGAACTCGACGCTGCCGGGCGCGGAAGATGCGATACCGGCCGGGTGACCCGTGGGAGGGCCGGCGATGTCACTGCCCGTTGCCGGTGGTCATATCCATCGTGTAGCAAATCGCTGTTCCGTCCAGCACCACCGTTCCGTCGTCACGGGTGACGGTGGTCCTGAGTTCGGTGATCGGCTTGTCTGTGCGCACCGCGGTGACCTCGACACGGCCGGTGATCGTGTCACCGGGGCGCACGGGGGCATTGAACGTCCAGCCGACATTGAGGAACACCGTGCCCGGTCCGGGCAATTGTTCCGCCACGACAGCGTTGAGAATCGCGCTGGTGACCCCGCCCTGGACGACGATCTCCCCGAAACGGGAAGCCTTGGCTGCTGCTTCGTCGTAGTGCAGGGGATTGCAATCACCGCTGATCTCGGTGAACAAGGCGATATCGCGGTCACTGACGGTGCGCGAGAGTTCCGCGGTCTGACCGACGAATGGTGTCATGCGTGCCGAGCTGGCGCCCATGGCCTTCCTCCTTGGGGTAGTGGGTGGTGACGAGCACCCAGGGCCGACATCGCCACTGCGCCGAGCAGGGGACCGGGTGCAAGCAGCAGGAACGCGTACCGCCAACCGATCAGGTCGGCGACGACGGGAACGAGTTGGATCGTGACGACCGTCAGTAGGAAACCGATGGCGGTCTGAGCGGTCAGAGCGGTGCCGACGAACCGCGCGTCGATGGTCTCGCTCAGCGAGGTGGAGAAGACCCCCGAGTCGGCGATCACGGCGGCACCCCACACCACCAGAAAGCCGACAAGTACGACGGTCGGGGCGGTGAAGAAGATGGGTGACCCCAGACAGCATGCTCCGCTGATCACGAGCGCCGCCACCGCGGCGGGAGGGCGACCGAAACGGTCCGATGCCCACCCGCCCAGAAGGCATCCGACCGTCCCGGCGACGCCGATCGCGACGAACACGATGAATCCGCTCGACGACGCGGTCGCGGAGCCTCCTCGGCCGGCAATGACGAACATCGGCAGCCAGGTCCACAGGGCGTAGAGCTCCCACATGTGCCCGAGGTAGCCGAGACTCGCCAGCCTCGGTCCGGGTTGGGCGAATATCGCGATCGCGTGGCGGGGATTCGGTGTGATCGTGCGGATGTCCAGATGTGGGCCCGGCCGGACGCGCAGGAGGGTGACGACGGCTCCGGCCGCTGTCAACGCCGCGGTAGCCAGCATCACCGTTCTCCAGGGCAGCGGTCCCAGACCGCCGATCAGATGCGGTAGCGCGGAGCCAAGCGTCAGTGCCGCGAGCAAAACCCCGAAGGTTCGGCCCCGATCGGTGGATTCGGACCACGACGCCATGAGCTTCATCCCCACCGGGTAGACGCCGGCCAAGAACATCCCGGAGAGGAACCTGAGCGGGATGGCCGCGAAAAGACCGTCGACGAACAAGGCCAGTGCCGCCGAGCACGCTGCGGCGCACAGAGCGCTCGCGGTGAGCAGGTACTGCGGTCTGGTCCGGTCCGCGAGGTTGAACGCTGCCGAACCGACCGCCCCGGCGACGAACCCGATCTGTACCGACGCGGTCAGCCAGACGGCGGCGGTCGATCCGAGACCCCACTCCGAACGGAGGCTGGGCACGGCCGCGGTGGCCGAGAACCAGACACTGAGACCCAACACCTGGGTGAGCGCGATCAGCGCTCGTTGCCGGTTCGCCGGGGACAGGATCATCGTCGACTTTCGCCTCAGGCGGCTTGAGCCTGGTCGAGCGCGAGCAGCGCGTCGACTTCGGTCCGCATGGGCTGGCTCAGCTCTCGAAGGAGTTCGCGCAGCTCTACCAGATCCCAGTGGTAGCTCGCGATGCGCTCGGTGACGTCGAACAGGGGTTGAGAGAGCCGGTCACGCGTGCGTTCGTAGTCGCGGAGGGCGTCGAGTCGCGCCCGCCCGCCGCGCGGCGTTTCGAGAACCGCGAGGGCGAGCAGCTGCGCGTCGCGCAAGGCGTCGGTGATGCCGTGCGCGGTGATGGGGTCCTTGAAATACGCGGCGTCGCCGACCAACGCCCAGCCGGGGCCCGCGGAGTCACGGATCCAGCCCGGCCGGCCGGGGAAGGCGCGCAGCGTGCCGACGTGTCGTACGGCGCCGATCGAGGAGGCCAGCTCCGGTGCGGCCTCGGCGAGCAGTGACCGGAAGGTGGTGTCGAGGCTCGCCGAGCGATGTCGGGCGAATCTGGCGCCGGCAGTGCCCGCCCACACGCACGCCAACCCGTCGCCGGTCGGGACGACGCCCGCGGCAACCCCGGGTCGGTATGCCCAGTGGTAGCGATCGCGCGGGAGTCCGGGAAAGTAGCCGTAGACGATCGCGCCGCACGCCGTGCCTCGACGTCGGAAATGGGCGTCGACAGCCTGCGCGATCGTCGAGTTGCGCCCGTCGGCGCCGATGGTCAGCGGCGCGGTGGCGCGGAAACGCGTGCCGGTCCCGCGTTCGATCCCCTCGACGCCGCGCACCGTGCTGCCGTCGGTCAGCAGGCGCGTCACGCGTGCTGGGATGCGGACCTCGGCGCCGGCGGTGCGGGCCGCCGCGAGCAGCAACCGGTCGAGGACGGTTCTGCGTGGGGCGCGCAGCGCGGAGATGCCGTCGCCCGAGCGGATCTCGACCGTCTCGAGCTCGTCACCGTAGGCGAACTCGGTCGAACGGATGGCCGGCGTACCAGCGGCGACGACCGCGTCGAGCAGTCCCCAGCGGTGCAGTTGCAGCACCCCGCCGCGCATGAGCGCATGCGTGGACAGGGTGTCGGTGCCCGGTCGGGCCGCTTCGACGACGAGCACGCGCAAGCCGCCGCGGGCGAGCAGCATCGCGGTCGCCGCGCCGGCACACCGGCCGCCGACGACGATCGCGTCGTAGTGCTGGTCCATTGGGACACTCCCTCAGTTGGCGTCGAGGTGATGGGCGAGGTGCCCGCTGAGGTCTGCTGCGTCTGCGGCCGCGCCGTCGATCAAGCTCGATTTGCGACGACGCAGGAAGGGCATACCCATGAGGTAAAGGCCGGGGCTCGCGGTCACGCCGCCGTCGTGGCGGACTCGGCCCCTTCGGTCGACCACCGGGACGTCGAGCCAGGACAGATCCGGACCGAACCCGGTGGCCCAGAGGATCGTCCCGATTTCGCCGGAACGCAGGTCGATGGTCAATGGCACGGAAGCGGGAACCGCCGTCGGGGCGAACCGTCGCGGCGGATCACCGCTGTCCAAACCCGTCGCGGTCGCCCACGCGTCAATCGTGTCGAGCAGCCGGGCGAGCTTCAGATCGGCCAACGCGAAGGTGTTGGCCAACGAACCGGAGAATTGCGCGATCCCGTCCCGGATGCCGGCCAACCGCCCGACCAACCGCACCCCGAGCCCACTGAGCGCGTTGAGATCGACGGTTGTCCGAGCGGGGGAACCGACCAGCTGCATCGACGGCAGGTTGCGGGCCCGGACGAGGTCCGGAATCCGGTCGTAGCGCTCGTCCAGCAGCCCCGATGCGTCCATCCACCACAGGATGTCGTTGCCGCGGTAGGTGCGCGGCATCCGCACGTGCTCTCCGACAGCGAGCGTGACGGGCCGGCCGGAACGGTGCAGTTCCGCGGCGATCTGGATGCCGCTTGCCGAGGCGCCGACGACGAGGACCCCGCCGTCGGGGAGCTCGCTCGGGTTACGGTAGTCGGCCGGGGTCAGCGTGGTGATCCCGGCGGGCACGCCGGCCTGCAGCACAGGCACTTTGGCAACGGTGCTGGCGCCCGGGGCGAGGACGACCGACCGGGCGTGCCAGCAGTCCTGGTCGGTCTGTACCACGTACCCGCGCTCGGTCGCCCGCACCGACTTGACGGTTGTGTTCGCCCGCACCGGCGCCGCCGTCTCCTTCGCGTATTCCCCGAGGATCTCCACGACACCGGACGCGGCGAGGTAGCCGTCGGGATCGTCGCCGCGGTAGGCGTAACCCGGTAGCCGGGTCATCCAATTGGGGGTGAGCAACCGCAGCGAGTCCCACCGCTGGGTGCGCCAGGAGTGCGCTACCTCACCGCGTTCCAGGACGACGTGGTCGATCGAACGGTCCGCGAGACAGCGACTCATGGCGAGCCCGCTGTGACCGGCGCCCACCACAACGGTGGTTGTCTTCGGCATTGTCAGGACACGTCGACGGTGACGTGGGTCGGATTGGTGAGGATGTCATAGACCGCCGAGCGCTTCTGCGATTGCGCGACGAGGGCCTTGACCTCGTCCGCGGTAGCGTCGGCGTCGATCTTGTAGCTCACCCTGACGCCGGTGAAGCCGTTGCGGACCTGGGGATCGGCACCCAGGATTCCGTGCAGGTCCAACTCGGCCTCGACGGTTGCCTGCACCGAACGCAGCTGAATGCTTCGCTGCTGGGCGACCGACGCGATCCCGGCGGTGAGGCAACCGCCCAGGGCAACCAACACGTACTCCACCGGCGTGATGCCGTTGTCCTGCGCGGCGAACGCGAGCGGATGGTCGACGTCATAGGTGTACGTCGTCTTGTGCCGCTGCTGCTCGCCGAACCCGTAGAAGGTGTCGACGGTCGAGCGGCTGTGCGTGCCGCTGACCCAGGAAACCGTTGTCCGCCATTGGAACTGCGCGATATCAGGTGTGTCGGCCAAGGCCTCACGGACGCCGAGCAAAGCGTCCACGTTGACGCCGTTGTCGACCGGGGTCTGCATTGTGGTCATGAACTTCTCCATTCTCCGGTGATCGGTCAGCATCCGGACGGATCGAAGTTTCGAGTGACAGCCGATCATGCCGAAGATGATCGACCCGACGGCCAGGTCGAGGCATGAGGTGTTCACCCCATCTTTCGCAATTGCTCCGGCAGCACTCGCGATGACCGCCTCACTCCGCGGACCGTGCGAATTTGAGGGAAACGCCTCATGCGACCGGCGATGCGGCGGACCGATGATCAGGACATGACAACGAAACACCCCGTAAGCCGGGACGCGACGGGCCCTGTCGCGGCGAGGATCGGGAGATCAGCAATGATGACCGAATCGACATTCGAACCACCGAGCATCGAGCGGTTGGGCACGCTTCTGCCGGATCACGCACCTGCAGCGCCGGGCGGCGGGCGGGTCGACGCAGTCGACGTGAGCCGGCATGTCGGGGGGCGGCAAATCCTCCAGGAGCTGTCGCTGTCGGTCGAACCCGGCGAGTTGGTCGCCGTTGCCGGCGGCAGTGGGGCAGGAAAGAGCACGTTGCTGGAGATCCTCGCGGGACTGCAACCGCCGTCTGTCGGGGAGGTTCGGCACGACGGCGTCGTTCGCGGTGCCCGAGTCAGCTCCGATTCCCGGATCGGCTACGTGCCCCAGGACGACATCATCCACCTCGAGATGCCCCTGCGCCGCACGCTGCGCTACGCCGCGCGACTCAGGCTGCCCGCGGGCACAACTGCGGCCGAGGCGGACCGGGTGGTCGAGGAGACCATGCGTGACCTCGACCTGGCCGATCGGGCCGACGTCCCGGTCCGTGCGCTGTCCGGCGGCCAGCGCAAGCGGGCCAGTATCGCCGTGGAACTCCTGACCCGGCCACGCCTGTTCTTCCTCGACGAACCCACCTCCGGGCTCGATCCGTCGACAGCGGCCGACGTGATGCGCCTGCTGCGCCGGCTCAGCCAGCGCGGAGTCACCGTCGTCCTCACGACGCATGAGCCCGCCGGCATCGACCGGTGTGACCGGGTGGTGTTCCTGGCCCGCGACGGCCACCTGGCCTTCACCGGCAGCCCCACCGAGGCTCGGCGCTACTTCGGTGTGGAGGATCTCGCCGAGGTCTACGACCGGCTCGCTGGTGAGCACACCCCTCAGATCTGGGCGCAGCGATTCGCGGACAGCCGTGCGAAGCCGCAAGCCCGGGCCTTGGCTCCACAGCCCATCCATACTGCCCGGTCGGGCGTCAGGCGCACGGGTGTGGTCCGGCAATGGTGGCTACTCACACGGCGCAATGTCGACGTTCTCGTTCGCAACCGGCTGACCCTTGCGGTCCTGCTCGGCTCACCGGTGCTGGTCACGGCGATGATGGCGACGCTGTTCAAGCGCGGCGCGTTCGATCCGCACAGCGCAGCCGACCTCGGCCCGGCCCAGATCGTATTCTGGATCGCATTCGCGGGCTTCTTCTTCGGCCTTACCTACGGCCTGCTCCAGATCGTCGGGGAGATGGCCGTCTTCCGGCGGGAGCGCCTGGTCGGGCTCAGCGTG
>DATDBL010000407.1:0-3002 GCA_036524855.1 Aldersonia sp.
CGACTCCCCGTACTGGCCGCGCCGGTGGCTGCGGCCGTGGATGCTGGCCTGCCCCACGCACGGGACGTGGCTGTCGACCCGGTGCCCGCGCTGCGGGAAACGACCGTGGTCGACGACCGCCTGGAACGGCGGTGTCGGCCCGGTCCACGAGTGCGGCCTGCGGGTTGACGCCCGACCGGGTCCGACACAGCGCCGCACCGTGCGCGCCCGATGCGGGTTCGACCTGCGCACCGTGGAAGCGTTCTCCGTGCCCGACGGCTACGTCGGGGCGCAGGGCGTGTTCGACGATCTGCTGCTGCGGGCCGGTGAGCATCCGGATGTCGCCGCGACGTGTCACGGCACGACGGTGTCGAACCTGATGCGCCTGCACGTGTTCACCGAGCTGCTAGCCGAACGGATCGACCGCTACGTCACCGGCGACCGGACCGGTGCCGAGGTCCTGCAACTCGTGCTCGTCGAGGCGGTCCGCGACTTCCGCCGTTTCGACACAGCGAGCGGCGACGGGATCGTGTTGACCCGGCTGCTCGGCGGGCGGCGCACGATCAGCCCGGTGGGGCGGGGCAGCGAGGTGCGTAAACGCCGGCACAGCCCGGTCGTCACCGCGGCCGTGCTCGCCCACGACGGAGCGGGTTTCGCCCCGGGGACGCAACTGCAGTTCCGGTTCGGTCGGGCACGGCCCGCCTACCCGATCGAGTGGCTCGCCGGTCCCGACACCGACCTGGTGTTGCCGGAGCACCGCACCGATCCGCTGGCGCCGCCGGCGCGGTGGGTTCCGCAGGTCCTGTGGCCCGGCAGCATCGTCGGCGTCGAGGAGACCCCGCTGCGGCGGGTGGTGCTGGCGATGTGCCTGCTGAAACTCGGCAGGGCGGCGCCGTGGAGCCACATCGCCGTGGAGCTCGGCCTGCCCGCCCGTATGCGGTTCGCGGTCCGCGCGGAACTGCACGCCCTGCACCGATCCGGGGAATGGCCCACCGTCCTGCGCGAGCTGGAGCGCCTGTTCGGGCGGCTGCTGGCCGATCCTCCCTCACTCGACTACCGGGTGCGTCGCCTCGTCGCCGCCGCCGATACTCAGGCATTGAACACCGCCCTCGACGCCGCCGCCCGCAGCCTGGGTGCACCCCGCCCGGACAACCGAGTCCGAGCACGGTTCTGGGAGTTGTTCACCGGCGGCGACGCGACCACGCTCGCCGCGACGGCTCCCGGAGACGATGCGTCGGTACGCGTGACCGCTGCGCCCGGCGATGATGCGCCGGCGGAGCAGCACGATGTCGTGGCCGGCACAGACCTGTCAGTTCTCTACCATGTCGCGTTCGCGCATCTCTGCGCGGCATCCGACATCTCGATTGCCGGGCCGTTGATTTGGCGGCCGCCTTGACTACCGAATGCACCGCTGGGATCGGGTCGGTCGACCTACCTGGTCGAGCCGCTTCGCTGCCGGCAGGGTCGGCCATCGCTGATCGAGCTCGCGTACCTGGGTTTCGAGAAACTCGTTCCCGAACACGCGGCCACTGACACCCCTACTAAGGTCGATGCGCTGATCGACCGCGCGATCAGTGCCCTGGCGGAGCACCGGGACGTGTACTTCACCCACCGGTTCGCCGGCGAGGAACTGCTCGCCGACGCGATCGCCCACAGCTGCGACGTCAGCGGGCGACGCCTCGACCGACACCACACCCGGGCACTGCGAGGATCCTGGAATCTCGACGACGGGTGAACGCGCGAGTCCGCAGAAGGTTTCTCTGGTCAAGGAAGGATGAGCATGCCCGATCTCGTCAGCACACGAACGCGCGGCTATTTCCGTGACGCTGCTACCGACAGCACGG
Organism: Aldersonia sp.; assembly: GCA_036524855.1. Classification (GTDB taxonomy): domain Bacteria; phylum Actinomycetota; class Actinomycetes; order Mycobacteriales; family Mycobacteriaceae; genus Aldersonia. The sequence continues at coordinate 1,824 of DATDBL010000407.1, forward strand.
TGGGGGCCATCGAGGCGGCGTTTCAAGACGAGGGCATTGCGCCGAACCCGGATTGCGCATACGAGGACAGCAGCGTCCGCCGGCGAACCGCGCAGTCGTACCTCGAATCGGTCAACTGGTCCGACCCCGATCATGTGGCACGCGCATTGCGGGCGATGGAGCGCATCATCGAGGATTTTCCGGAGGAGTACTCCGTCGCGAAGTTCTGGAAGTCGCTCGAACGTGATGGTTACCGCCGGGATCCAGAGAGCGGGGTGCTCGACATTCCGGTGCGTACCTTGGCCGCGGAAGCACTTGCGAACTTGAAGGATGCGGCGGCTATTCGAGGGCATCTGACCCGCATCCAGCGGGCGCTGAATGATGATCCCGAGCTGGCGATCGGCAGCGCCAAGGAGTTGATCGAATCCACGGCCAAGCTAGTCCTCGACGAACGGGGTGTCGCCTATGACCAGGGTACGAAAATCACGGCGTTGATTCCCCGCGCACAAGACTCGCTTGGGTTGAGCCCGGGCGCTGCATCGGGCGGCCCGGACGGAGGTTCGAGCATCAAGCGCATCCTCGGTGGTGCGTCGTCGGTTGCGTTGGGCGTTGCCGAGCTGCGCAATCAGTACGGTACGGGGCACGGCTCTACCAGGGCCAGAAGCGGCCTCGGACCGCGGCATGCGCACCTCGCGGTCAACGCCGCAATCATGTGGTGCCAGCTCATGTTCGACACGCTTGCCGACCCGGCAGCGCCATGGCGGAAACAGCAGCCGTAGCGGTTGATCCGGTCCCGTCCGCCGGTCAGAGGCGAACAGTCGCGGCGGAGTCCTGTTGGCCGTGAATCGAGACCTGGCCTATTACCCTCGACGTTCCGTCGCGCACCATCCAGGACTTGGCGTCGAGGTCGACAGGGGATCTCCTGACGTTGTAGTGGGTCAGTTCGGTCGCTGTTCAAATGGGTTTGATCTTGTCCCGGGTTGAGGCCGCGGGTCGGTGGTCCGGTGGCAAGCCGACCCGCACCGCAGGCGCCCCTCGGCGCCGAGGAGCGGAAGCGGCCGCGGCAGTCCTCGGGGTTGACCGTGACGCCGATCGCCTCGTTGACTGGCGGTGATCGGTGGTGAGGTCGACCGGGCTGGGAGGTTCGGTTTAGGACGAGTCGGGATTGTTCACCACGGCATTGGGTTTGAGTTCGCCGTG
>DATDBL010000408.1:0-40071 GCA_036524855.1 Aldersonia sp.
GGCGGGGGTGACGACGCCGGTGGCCTCGGCCAGCGCATCGCCGTCGAACGCCAACGCCAGGCCGGCCTCGCCGAGCATCACCGACGTGGCCTGGTAGCCCGGGTCGCCGTGGGCGGCGAAGATCGTGCGGTACTTCGCGCCCGAGGTGGTGTGCGCGTACGTCGACATCGTGAACCAGCCTGTGTTGCGGGTCTTCTCGCTCGGTCCGGAGCCGGGTTTGGGCAGGATCCTCTCGACGAGGCGGGGCACCGGACCGCGCAGAGCGAACGACCCCACCGTCGCGCCGACGGCCAACGTGCCCGCCACGCCCGCCGCTATCACCGGCGCGAGGCGGGAGCGACCGGCGCTCATCACCTCCCGGTAGCGGAAGTTCTTGCCGTACGGGTAGCCGAGCAACGCGTTGCTGCGCCGCACCACGCGGGTGTTGTAGGACGCCATGAGGAAGGTCGCGACCCAGCCGTCGAGGCTCGCGTCGATGCTGCTCGCCTGCTGCAGTGCCTGGTCGGACTGGCGGCCCACATACGGTTCGAGGGCGCGGTCGGGGGACAGCGCGTACGGATCCGTGACCACCTTCGCCAGCGACCGGTCCGCGGCGACCGCCTCGATCTGCCCGAGCATGGTCGCGACGGTGCCGCCCGACAAGCCACCCTTCGCCTTCGCGACGAGCGTGGTGTCGGTCAGTTCGCCGGTGTCGTCGGCGAGTGTCTGCTTGTGCGTCACCCACACGCTGAGATCCGAAGGGACCGAGTCGAACCCGCACGAGTTGACGATCCGAGCGCCGGTCCCCACCGCGACGTCGTGGTAGCGGTCGATGCAGTCGCGCACGAACAGCGTCTCGCCGGTCAGGTCGGCGTAGTGCGTGCCCGCCTTCGCGCAGGCAGCGACCAGTGGCAGCCCGTACTGCGCGTACGGCCCGACCGTCGTCACCACCACCCGCGTGCGTCGCACCATCGCGTCGAGGTGGGTCTCGTCGGCGGCGTCGGCGACGATCAGTTCCCAGCCGGCCACCGCCGGGCCGAGGCCGTCACGCACCGCGACGAGTTTGTCCACCGACCGCCCGGCGAGCGCGATCCGCGCACCTTCCGGAGCGGCGGTCGAAAGATAGTGCGCGGTGAGCTTTCCGACGAACCCGGTCGCACCGTAGAGCACCAGATCGAACTCGCGATCGCTCACGAAGACCTCGCTTTCTGTTTCCGATTCAGCCAATCATGGTGTATCCGACCGAGTTCGGTGGCCGGCTCGTCGCCGTAGAGCCATTCCCGCGCGATCCGGTGCCAGTTGCCGCGGGCCTCGAGTTGGCCGAGCACGCCGAAGGTGAGGAAATCGGCGCGGCGCGAGAACAGGTGCTCCGGCGGCAGGTTCTGCTGCTTCATGCCCGCAAACTCGGTGGCGCGGGGGTCGATCGCGAGAAGGAATGCGCCGCTGGCGATGTCGGGCGTGATCTGGAGTTCCTGGTCCACCAGGCACCAGCCCGACGCGGCATAGACGTAGTCGAGGCACTCCTCGACGCTCACCTTCTCCGCCTCGTCGATCACGCCGCCGGAGACCATCAGGTCGTAGAGATCGTCGCCGCGCTCCTCGGCCGCCGCTCGCAGGCAGTCGAGTTCGAACTCGACGTGCGCCGGGTCCATCCGGAAGAACAGGCCGAAGTCGACGAAGCCGATCCGGTCGTCGTGGCCGACGAGGATGTTGCCCGGGTGCGGGTCGCCGCAGAACTCGTGGAAGGTGAACAGCGAGCCGATGTAGAACCGGTAGACGATCTCGCCGACCCGGTCGCGCGCGGCCTGGTCGAGGGTCGTCGTGTGCGCGAAGCCGTTGCCGTCGAAGTACTCACTGACCAGCACCCGGCGCCGGCACAGATCGGGCACCGTCGGCGGCACGACGACGAACGGATGGTCGGCGAACAGCGTGGCGATGCGGCTGTGGGTCGCGGCCTCGACGACGTAGTCGAGTTCGCCCTCGAGGCTGCGACGCAACTCGTCGAGCAGTGCAGGGGTGACCCACGGCAGCGACGAGTGCAGCATCCAGCGGAGCATCGACAGGTTGCGCAGGTCCGCGCGCACGGCGTCGTCGATGCCTGGGTACTGCACCTTCACCGCGACCGTGCGCCCGTCGCGCAGCACCGCCCGGTACACCTGCCCGATCGAGGCCGCCGCGATCGGCTGGGGATCGAAATCGGCGAACGATGCCGCCAAGGGCCCGCCGAGATCCTCCTCGATGACCGTGCGCATGCTGGCGAACGACACCGGGGGAGCGTCGTCGCGCAGCACCGCGAGCCGTTCCCGGAACTGCACGCGGTGCTCGGGCGGGACGACGTCGAGATCGAGCACGGACATCAGCTGCCCGAGCTTCATCGCGGCACCCTTCATGGTGCCGAGCACCGTCGCGAGTTGTTCCGCGGCGCGCAGGCTCGACTCTTCCCGCAGCTGTTCGCGGACCTCCGCCGATTTCCCGAGCATCGCCAACCGGGTGCGCTGGCTGCGTAGCAGCTGTCCGGCCGCGGCGGCGCCGATTCGAGACCCCCGACGCAGGCGCGAGGTCGGCACCTGATCCGTCATCGGTAGCCAGCGTAGCCAACGTCACGGAAGTGGCGACGTTGCAGGCAGAATCGGAAGTGAAGTGGCAACGTTTCGCCTGCTGTACCGTTCGGCGGAACGAGGAAGGACGCACACCATGGCGGATGACCGTAAGGGCCTCGTCCCGGTCGCCTACGAACCAGAGGACGCGCCGAACATCTGCGTGTTCCCCGGTCCCAGCGCCCGCAGCCTGCTGCTGCGGCGGCTGCTTCAGGTGACCGTGCGCCCGGTGCTGCAGACCTGGGGCGTCCTACCGAACCTGCCATGGCCCTACGGCGTGATCGACAAGGCCGGTCTCGCACTGCCGGCGATCTGCGGCACCAGGCGCGAACACGTCGAGCTACGCAACTGCGACGCCGAATGGCTGCGCGCACCCGGCGCCGGCGACGACCGGGCGATCCTGTACTTGCACGGCGGCGCGTTCCTGTGCTGCGGCCTCAACACGCACCGGCGGCTGGTGTCACGGATCTCCGCCGCGTGCGCCGCCCCGGCGCTCGTCGTCGACTACCGGATGCTGCCGGGCAACTCCGTGCACGCCGCCATCGACGACTGCCTCGACGGCTACCGCTGGCTGCTCGCCCGCGGCTACCGCCGCGACCAAATCGTGTTCGCCGGCGATTCGGCGGGTGGGTTCCTCGTGCTGATGACCGCGATCGCCGCGCACGAGGAGGGGATCGGCCATCCCGCCGCACTGGTGTGCCAGTCGCCGTTCATCGACACCGATCCCTGCCGCAAGCTCGAACGCCTCGGCGACATGCTGGACCCGCTGTTCCCCGCCAACGCGCTCATCTCGCTCACCGAGTTGATGGCCGCCGTCGCCGCCCCCGAGGAGCGTCTCTACGACAGCCGGGTCCGCTGCCCGCTCGACGCCGACCTCCGCGACTTGCCGCCGGTGCTCGTGCAGGCCGGCGCCGACGAACTGCTGTCGGTCGACGCCGAACTGATCGCGGCCGAGATCGCCGACGACGGCGCCGAGTGCACGCTGGAGTTGTACGAGGGCCAGTTCCACGTCTTCCAGGCCGCCGCCGACCTCGTTCCCGAGGCCGAAGAGGCCATCGCTCGGATCGGGTGTTTCGTGCGAGACGTGGTGCGGGACCGGACCGCCGCATAGCGCATCCAACGAGCCCAGCACCCCCAACAGCCCGGCGCCGGGCACGATCACCACACGACCGACCCGTGCGCTGCGAGCGCAGCGACGGCGCATTCGGCGCCGCGGCGCGATCGGAGTGTGGGAAGCTGCGCCGGGTAGGCCGACGGTGTCGAAAGCGGGACAGACGGGGGCAAACATGACGGACGAACTCGACGCCAACGAACGCGCCGAACTGGAACGGCTGCGCACCGAGGTTGCGGCACTGCGTAGTCGAGAAGGGCGGGCCGCGGCGGCGCCGGAGCCCGAACCGGAGGCCGACGCGCCTCGGCACACCTGGCGGTGGGTCGCCGTTGGCGTCCTGCTGGTGCTCGTCGCGGTGTTCGCGCTCGGGTCGGTGACGACGCGGTTCGTCCGCAGCCAGATCCTCGACACCGACCGCTACGTCTCCACAGTCACGCCGATCGGCTCCGACCCCGCGGTGCAGCAGCAGATCGTCGACACGATCACCAACGAGATCGACTCGCGCGTCGACGTCGAGGACCTGACCAAACAGGCGCTGACGGCGTTGACGGACCTGACGCCGGCGGACCGGCCCCGGCTCGACTCCGCCATCGTCGGGCTCGCCCCGGTGATCGCGGGACAGGCCGAGAGCTTCGTCCGCAACACCGTCACCGATTTCGTGCAGTCCGCGCAGTTCCAGGACCTGTGGGTGGCGGCGAACCGGGCCGCGCACAGCGCCGTCGTCGCCGTCGTGACCGGGGAGACGCAACGCGAGGCGGTGCAGGTCGATACGAGCAGCGGCACGATCAGCATCGAACTCGGCCCGATCATCGACCAGGTCAAGGCGCGGATGGTGGACCGCGGATTCGCCTTCGCCGGGAAGATCCCCGCCGTGAACAAGCAGTTCGTGCTGTTCCAGTCGCCCGACCTGGTGCGGGTGCAGCGCCTCGTCAACGCGCTCGACAAGGTCGCAACGGTGCTGCCGTGGCTCGCCATCGCGGCCGCGGCGGGAGCGGTCGCGGCGGCGCCGCGGGGCCGTCGGATGCGGGCGGTGATGTTCGACGGCGTCGCGCTGGTGGTGAGCATGCTGGTGCTCGCGGTCGCGATCCTGATCGGCCGGGCGATCTACCTCGGCCAGGTGCCGCCCGACGTGCTCTCACCCGCCGCGGCGACCACGATATTCGACGATTTCGTGATCCCGCTGCGGCTGGCACTGCGGGCGGTCGCGATCCTGGGTGTGGTGATCGCCGTCGTCGGGTTCCTCACCGGCGGCTCACGGTCGGCGTCGTACGTGCGCTCCGGGATCGGGCGCGGCTTCGACGCCGTTCAGAACCGTCGCGCCACCCGCGAGCCCAACGCCGTCGAACGCTGGGCATGGGCCGCGCGGATTCCGCTGCGGATCGCGATCGTCACGATCGCCGCACTGCTGCTGATGTTCTGGCACTACCCGACGGGTGCGGTGGTCGTATGGCTGGTGATCGTGACGGTGCTCGCGCTGGTGGTGCTGGAGGTGCTGATCCGGCCGGCGCGGACTACGTCGGCGGAGCCGGCAGTTCATGGTGCTGCGCCTTGAACTTCGCGGGCGACCCGCCGACGCGGGTGATCCCCTCGAGCGCGCTCCAGATCATCATGAGCAGGTAGTCGATGAGGTCCTCGGCAGACATCGACTTGTGCGAGATCCACCAGTGCGTGGCCAACTGCACACCGCCGACGATCGAATACGCCCACGGGATCGAACCGCCCGAATCCATCTCGCGCTCGCGGGAGCGTTCACCGAGCACCGTCGCGACCACCTCGGCGAACATCCGCTCGGAGTCGGCGATCACCGTCTGGTTCGCGCCCGCACTGTTGCCCATGACGAACAGGTAGATCTCGGGATCGGTGGCGACGGTGTCGACGTAGGCGGTGATCGCCGAGCGGGTCAGCTCGTACTCGCCGCCCCCCGCCCCGATCGCGGCGTAGATCCGCGGCGCCAGGATCGTCTCGACGTAGCGCAGCATGGTCGCGTTGACCAGGTCGTTCTTGTCGGCGAAGTAGCGGTACAGCACCGTCTTCGACACGCCGATCTCGGCCGCGATCTCGTCCATCCCGACCTTGTTGCCGCGTGCACGGATCGCGGCGAGGGTGCCATCGACGAGTTCCTCGCGGCGGGCGATCTTGTGTGCACGCCAGCGCCGCTTACGCCCGTCCGTCTTGGCTTCGGGCTTGGTCTTGCCTTTCGACCCAGCCGCCCTCGGCTTGCCGTTCTCCGCTTGCACGTCCGCGACCGCTGTCGCGTCGTCGGTGGTCAGGGTTCCTCCTCGTGACTGGACCCGTGAGTGGTTGAAGAGTCTGAGTCATTTCCTCGTCGCTTCGCTCGCCCTGAGTCATTTCCCCGTCGCTTCGCTCGCCCAGGCAGACTCACGTACCACTCACGGGTGCCAGCCTAGAGCGTTGGGCACAATTGGGACGTGGAGTCGATGACGACCGTGACCGCGCCGCCCGAAGGTCGACCCGAGCCGCGGCCCCGGACCCGGAACCTGACCGGTGACGAGCAGAAGAAGCGCGACCTGCTCCGGATGAAAGCGGTCGCGACGGGGTTCCTCGTCTTCGCGACCGTCGTGTACCTGTTCTGCCGGTGGCAGGAGACGCGTGGGGCGGGTGCGTGGGTGGGCTACGTGCGCGCCGCGTCCGAGGCTGGCATGGTCGGCGCGCTCGCCGACTGGTTCGCCGTCACCGCGCTGTTCCGTCATCCCCTCGGGCTGCCGATCCCGCACACCGCGATCATCAAGCGCAAGAAGGACCAGCTCGGCGAGAGCCTCAGCGACTTCGTCGGGCAGAACTTCCTGGCCCCCGACATCGTCTCGGACAAGATCGCCTCGGCGCAGATCCCGCTGCGGCTCGGCGGGTGGATGGCGAAGCCGGCGAACGCGGCGCGGATCGCGGCGGAGACGTCGACGATCCTGCGGGCGCTGGTGGACGTGCTGCGCGACGAGGACGTGCAGCAGGTGATCGACCACACCATCGTGCGTCGGCTCGCCGAGCCGCTGTGGGGGCCGCCGATCGGCAAGGTGCTCGCCGAACTGCTCGCCGAGAACCGCCAGCTTCCGTTGCTCGACATGCTCGCCGAACGTGCGCACCAGTGGGCGTTGGGCAGCCAGGAGACGATCGACAAGATCGTGCTGCGCGATTCGCCGCAGTGGTCGCCGAAGTTCGTCGACATGATGTTGGCCGAGAAGATCTACCGCGAACTCGTCGAATTCACCTGGAAGGTCCGCTCCAACCCGGACCACGAGGTCCGCAAGGCGGCCAACCGGTTCCTGGTCGACTTCGCCGAGGACCTGCAGCACGACGAGGCCACGATCAAGAAGGCCGAACGGATCAAGACCGAGATAATGGGCCGCGAGGAGATCACCGGGCTCGCGGAGACGACGTGGAAGGTTGCCAAGCGGCTGATCCTCGAGTCCGTCGACGACCCGAACAGCACGCTGCGGTCGAAGGTTGCGGAGAACGTGCAGAACCTCGGCGAGCGGCTCAGCACCGAGCCGGATCTCCGGGCGAAGATCGACGGTTGGATCCAGGGTGGCGCCCGGTACGTCGCCACGCATTATGCGGGCGAGATCACGACCATCATCACCGACACGGTCGCGCGTTGGGACGCCGAGGAAGCGAGCAAGAAGATCGAGTTGCAGGTCGGCCGCGACCTGCAGTTCATCCGGATCAATGGCACAGTGGTCGGAGCGCTCGCGGGCCTGGTGATCTACACGGTGTCCGAGCTGATGTTCGCGCACTGATCCCCGCTGGTGTGAGGGCTGGCACACTGCTAGCGATGTGCTTGCAACAGCAAGCACCCCTGGCTACTCTCGGGTACGTAGGACGGCTAGGGAAGTGAGCCGAATGCCCGACGAACAGGAGAAATCCGACACGACTGCTGACCGAGTTCTCGACGCTGGAGTTGCCGCCGGGCAACCCCTCTCTGCGTTGGATGCAAACTCGACGACCACCGAGCACGCCGTCCCCGAGAACGTGCACGAATTGATGGTGACGGCAGCGCAGGACATCGGAAGCTTCATCCGCGCACAGCGCGAAGCAGCCGAGGTATCCCTGCGGCAACTCGCGAAGTCGGCGGGGGTGAGCAATCCCTACCTGAGCCAGATCGAGCGGGGACTGCGTAAGCCCTCTGCCGAAGTGCTGGCCCAGATCGCCAAGGGCCTGCGAGTGTCCTCGGAGGTGCTCTACGTCCGCGCGGGGCTGCTCGAGCAGCGACCGCACGGCCCGATCCGTGACGCGGTACTCGCCGACAACGCGCTCACCGAGCGGCAGAAGCAAGTGTTGCTGGAGATCTACGACTCGTTCCGGCGAGAGAACGAGCAGAAGAACGAATCCGGTGGCGGCCACGAGCCGGCACCACCGAACGAACCCCACGAAGAGGAGGAACAATGACCGAGCCGAAGGAAGCATTCGACGCCGTCGTGAAGAAGCCCCTGTACGCCTACGTCGGCGCGACCGACGCCGTGGTGCAGGCCGTCGCGGACGTGGTCGTCAAGGTCCGTGCGCGGGCCGCGGAGACCGACCGTGCGGACGTGAACGAGGCTGTGGAGGGTGCCCGCGAGCGGTTGTCCACTCTGCCGGCCGACATCCAGGAGCAGATCGAGGCGCTGCGCGAGCGGCTCGCCGGCCTGCCCTCGGAGCTGCCGGACGAGATCGCCGAATTGCGCGAGAAGTTCACCCCCGAGGAGCTGCGCAAGGCCGCCGAGCAGTACCTGAAGGTCGCGGCCGACCTGTACTCCGAACTCGCCGCCCGCGGCGAGGAGACCGTCGAGCGCCTGCGTAACCGCTCCGGCGTCGATGAGCAGCTCGAGAAGGTCGAGGGCTTCTACAAGGAGGCCCAGGAGCGCACCGAGGACTTCGTCGGGGAGGCGCGCAGCCGCACCGAGGAGTTCGTCGGGGACGCCCGCCACCGTGCCGAGGGATTTGTCGGCCACGCCCAGGATGCCGCCGAGGACGCGCTGGGCAAGGTGTCCGAGCGCACCAAGGCGGTCGGTGAGCAGGCTGCGAAGCTGACCGGCCGGGCGCCGGCCGCCGCCGAGGACACGGCCGCCGAGGCCGCCGAGACCCTCGAGGCGGTCGCTGTCGAGGCCGCCGCGACCGTCGAGGCAGTCGCTGCCGAGGCGCCGGCCAAGAAGGCTCCCGCGAAGCGTGCCCCGGCTGCCGAGAAGGCTCCCGCCAAGAAGGCTCCCGCCAAGAAGGCACCGGCCAAGAAGGCCCCCGCCAAGAAGGCGCAGCCCTGACGCGTCCGGCTGATTTCGTAGGCTGAACCGCCCGCGTCAGTCGTAGTTCTTTCGCCGCCCGTGTGCGGGTCCCGATTCCCGGGACCGCTGCACACGGGCGGCGTGCTCGTATCATGGGCCACGTGGGTATCGACACCGGACTTGCCGGAATGGTCATGTTAGTCCTTCGCCTGCTCGCGCTCGGCGCGGCGGTGTTCGCGCTGATCCACGCTGTGCGGCAGCGCAAGGACGCCTTCACGGCCGCGGACAAGCTGAGCAAGCCCATCTGGCTGGGCATCCTCGGTGTCGCGACGCTGGTGCTGCTGCTGTTGCCCGTCGTCGGCCTGTTCGGCATCGTCGCGGTGGTTGCGGTGTGCGTGTACCTGGTCGACGTACGGCCGCGGGTGGACGACATCCAGCGGGGGCCGCGGTGGTAGGTGGGTTGCGGGTGCGCCGAAAGCGCCGCCTGCCCGGCCCCGACGGCTTCGACGAGCCGCTGCTCAACACCCCGAAGCACAACTACGACGTCGTCGACGTCCGTACCGCCGACGGTGCCGACCTGCGGGTACACGCGTACGGGCCGGCCGACGCGCCGCCGATCGTCTTCAGCCACGGCTGGACCTGTCGCATCGAGTACTGGAACCCACAGATCAACGCCCTCGCCGAGAACTACCGCGTGATCGCCTACGACCTGCGTGGGCACGGTGAGAGCGGGGTGGGCAGCCGTAAGTTCAGCGTCGGCGTGCTCGCCGACGACCTTGCCGACGTGCTCGCCGCGACCGTCGAGCCGAAGTCCAACGCGGTGCTGGTCGGGCACAGCATGGGCGGCATGAGCGTGCTCGCCTGGGCCGGCCAGCACCCCGAGCAGGTGCGCCGCTACGCGGGTGCGTTGATGTTGGCGAACACCGCCGCCGACCGCCTCGTCGCCGAATCGAAGCTCGTCCCCAAGCCCAACGGCGTCCCGGACATGCCGGTGCTCGCCGGCAAGCTCATCCTCGGCGCGCCCGTGCCGCTGCCGATCACCGGCATCACCCGCAGGATGTTCCGGTCCCGGGTGCTGGCCAAGTCGGCCACCGACGACCAGGTCGATTTCGCGCAGCGGCTGATCTTCGGCTGCCCGCCGCGGGTGCGGGGCCAATGGGGGCTGGTGCTCACCGGTGTCGACCTGCGCGCCGCGCTCGACCACATCGACGTGCCGACCAGCGTCGTCGCCGGCGAGTTCGACAATCTGCTGCCGGCGGTGCACTCCGAGCGTCTCGCCGAGGCACTGGATCGTCGTGGCGTGCTCGACCGGCTCGACGTCATCGAGAACACCGGTCACCTCTCGAGCGTCGAGGCGACGGCGCGGTTCAACGCCGAACTCGAGCGGCTGTCCGCGTTGGCGAAGCGCCAGGACGAGAGCGAGCCGGCGCGCGCGAACGTCGGCTGAGCCTCCGGAACCCCGTCAGCTGAACACGACCGTCTTGCGCCCGTGCACCAGCACCCGATCCTCGAGGTGCCAGCGCAACCCCCGCGCGAGCACCAGCTTCTCGATGTCGCGCCCTTGGCGCACCATGTCGCGGACCTCGTCGGCGTGGTCGACGCGAATCACGTCCTGCTCGATGATCGGGCCCGCGTCGAGTTCGGCGGTGACGTAGTGACAGGTCGCGCCGATCAGCTTCACTCCGCGGGCGAACGCCTGGTGGTAGGGCTTGGCGCCGACGAACGACGGCAGGAAGCTGTGGTGGATGTTGATCGCGCGGCCCGCCCAGTGATCGCACAGCGACGCCGGCAGCACCTGCATGAACCTGGCCAGCACCACGGCGTGCGGGTTGTGTGCGTCGACGAGCCCGCGGACCTTCTCGAACGCCGGACCCCGTTCCGCAGGATCGCGGGGGAACGGGACGTGATGGAACTCGACGCCGTGCGCCCGGGCGACCGGGCCGAGGTCGGCGTGGTTGCCGATCACCGCCTCGATCGTCGCGGGTAGTTCCCCGCCGGAGGCCCGGCCGAGCAGGTCGTGCAGGCAGTGCGCCTCCCGGCTCACCAGCAGCACCACGCGCTTGGGCACGCCGGTATCGTGCAACCGCCAGTCGGTCTCCGGACCGAGCGTGGCCGCAACGTCGGAGAACCGGTTCCGCAACTCGTCCACCGGGATCGTGATCGACGACGCCCGCACCGCCTGGCGAGTGAAGAACCAACCCGAATCGGCGTCGGCGTGATAGCCGGCCTCGACGATCGACCCGCCGAGTTCCGCGATGAAGGTCGTGATCCGGGCGACGATGCCGGTGTCGTCGCGGCAGCCCAGGGAGAGCACGTAGCGGCGGTAGTCGTCGCCCACCGGTCCAGGAACGCTCATGCCTGCGCCTCGCTGGCGCTCGGCTCCGGCATGCGCGTCGCGCGCTGTAACATGATTCGCTCGCTTCGCTCGCTCATGGGGCCAGTCTCGCAGCAGCGGTCAGTGCTCGATCACGGCGGTGCCGACCAGGGTTCCGGCGTCGATGGTGTGGACGTCGCGTTCGGTGAGCAGCGTGACGAACCGTGAGCGCACCGCCTCGATCGTGCCCGCGTTCAGGTTCGTCAGCGGTGCGCGAAGATCGCCGCCCAGAACCAGGTTCCACGCCGTCTCCTCGGTGGCGGGCACGAAGTTCGACAACTCACCGATCTCCACCGCGGTGGCACCGAGGCCGGTCAGCCAACCGGCGAGTTTCTCGGGTGTGTCGAGGCGTTGCGACTGCTGGCGGGCGAGACTGTTCGCGCGGGTGCGGCCGGCGCCTGCGGGCACCGCCTCGGGCGCGACTTCGTCGAGCGCATCGAGGTAGGCGTGGGCGAACTCGTCCATCGCGCCGTGGCGCCACACCGTGACGCCGAACCGGCCACCGCTGCGCGCCAGGTGCAGCATCCGGGCGACCGCGAGGTCCATGTCCGGCAGGAAGAACACGCCGTAGGCGCAGGCGAGGGCGTCGTAGCCGGCGGCGGGCACCGAACTCGGCGGCTCCCAGGTGGTCGCGTCGGCGACGACGAAATCGATGTTCTGCAGGGCGCGTTCGGAGGCGACGCGGCGCCCCTCCTCGAGCAGGTCGTCGGCGAGGTCGATGGCGTGCACCCGGCCCGTCGGGCCCACCGCCGCGGCCGCCGGTAACGCGGACGCGCCGGTGCCGCAACAGAAGTCGAGGACATGCTCGCCGGGCTGCGGGCGCAGTTGGTAGGCGAGCGCGTGGCCGGCCGGGGCCCACAGTTGCGGTGTGACCGCGACGAACGCGGTGCGAGTCGCGTTGAACAGCGAACCGATTGCGGTCTGCGACATCAGGACCCGATCACCATCTCGTCGAGCACTGCATCTCGTCGAAACACTGCGCGCACCACGTTGACGCTCATGGCAGTGATTGTGACAGGCTCGACCGCGTGGCAGATCCTTCACGCCGACCAGGTCGTGGCTACCCAGGTTGGGCACCTGCGCGGGCGGGCAGCGTCGCCCGCGAAACTGCGCTCCCGACCCGCGCCGAGGTGGCCGCGATGGTCGATCACACCCTGCTGAAGCCGGAGGCGACCACCGCCGACGTCGACGCATTGATCGCCGACGCCCGCGACCTCGGCGTGTACGCGGTATGCGTCTCACCGTCGATGCTGCCCGTGCGCGCGCCCGGTCTCGTCGTCGCCGCCGTGGCGGGTTTCCCGTCGGGCAAGCATCATTCGCTGGTCAAGGGGTCCGAGGCGCGCCTCGCCGTGCAACAGGGGGCGGCCGAGATCGACATGGTGATCGACATCGGTGCTGCGGTCGCGGGCGACTACAACGCGGTGCTCGCCGACATCGTCACCGTCCGCGAGGCCATCGGCGACACGACCGTGTTGAAGGTGATCATCGAGTCGGCGGCGCTGTCGGACGAGGCGATCGTCGCGACCTGCCGCGCCGCCGAGACCGCGGGCGCGAACTTCGTGAAGACCTCCACCGGTTTCCATCCCGCCGGCGGCGCGAGCGTGCACGCGGTGCGGCTGATGGCCGACACCGTCGGGGGGCGGCTCGGCGTGAAGGCGTCGGGCGGCATCCGCACCGCGGAGGCGGCGATCGAGTTGATCGCGACCGGCGCCACCCGGCTCGGGCTTTCGGGAACCCGCGCCGTGCTCGACGGACTCCAGAGCTAGATCATGCTGCAGCTCTCGGGCGCACTGGCGCCCGCCGCTTGGGCCTGGGAGCTCGGCGGCAGCTGGTAGGCGCCACCGGCGAGCGACATCTCGATGCCGGTGTCGGTGACGGTGACGGTCTGCGGCGACATCCCCAGCGGATAGTTCTGCAGGCCGTTGGCGACGACCTCGACGATGCCATTGACGAGATCGGTCGGGATCCCGAACCCGAGTACCTGCGCGTTCACGGTCTCGACCCGCACCAGACCGGCGTCGATCACCGGGCGTACCACCAGCTGTGCGAGACCCTCGGGTCCGATCGCGAACGTGAGAGTGCCGTCCGCGGCGCTCGAGGTGACCTTCGTGACGAGCCCGCCGAAGGTCTGGGCCTGCACGGTCGCGAGGATGCCGGTGGTGGTCCACGTGACGTCGGCGGTGGAACTGCCGATCGTGACCGCGTCCTCGTCGGAGATATCTATGTCGTTCGCGCGGGCCCGCACGGTCATGTCCTGGGCCTCGCCGAACGTGGAATCCGCGCTCTCGATCTCGACGTAGGGCACCTGCTTGTCGAGTGCCTGCCACAGCACCGGCTTGGCGCTGAGCCCGATGTCGACCTGCGACCCGATCTCCTGGCTGAACTGGCTCGACAGGCAGTCCTTGACGTCGTTGCGGACGTAGAACTCCGCGGCGACGAGGGCGGCGACGAGCAGCAGCACCACGACCCCGACGATCACCGTCAGACGCCGGCGCTTGGGGCGTGTGGTGGAGGCAGTCATCACTGCGCCGATTGTTCCGCACGATGCTGAGCGGTCCCTGTGAGCCGATTGTCCGAGTCTGTGATGTGCGCCACACGCTTGACGTACCCTGGCGCCATGGCTGGATCAGGCCCGGAGAACGCTGCGACACTCGCGGCGATCAGCGTGGTCGCGGCCGCGCAGGGCGGGTATCTTACCGCGCGGCAGGCCGCGCGCGCCGGCTGTGACGGCGCCGCGATCCGCGCGGGACTCAACCGCGGTGCGCTGGTGCGGGTGCACGGCAACCTGATCCGAGTCGCGAACTGGCCCATCGGGCCGCTCGACGAGTACGCGAAATGGTGTGCGCTGTTCGAGGGCGCGGCGGTGGTGTCGCACCAGAGCGCCGCCGAACTGTACGGGCTCGGGCGGCTGCGGCCGCGGTTCGTGCACCTCACCAGCGCGCGACCGGCGCCGGCAGGGCTCGGCCAGGTTGCGGTGCGCCGCGGGCACCTCACGGCGGCAGAGGTCGCGCTGGTCGGCACGTTCGGGGTGACGACGCCGGTGCGCACCATCCTCGACCTCGCGGACACCGGCATCTCGCAGCACGCCCTCGACGAGGTGGTCGGCGACGCCCTCGCGATCGGTCGGGTCGAGCAGGTGCAGCTGGCGACGGCCGCCGCCGAACGGCCCGCGCCCGTCGCCGCACGGGTCGCGGCGGCGCTGGCCGAGACCTGCTGACCCGAACGCCTCAGAACCACGCAGGGTGCGACACGGCAGTGTCCGACACGGCAGAGTCCAACACGAAAGACCACGGCACCTCCAACACGCAGTCGCGCATGCGGCGGCGGAACGTGCGCACCGGAACGCCGGCGTCGCGCAGACTCGCCAGCGCCGCCCGCCAGCGCTGACGCGGGCCGTAGGGCGAGTAGGGCGCAGCGGCGGCCCAGGCGCGGTCGGCGGCGGTGAGCAGGTCGTGGATCGCCTCGCCCGGGACATTGCGGTGGATGAGCGCCTTCGGCAGCCGCTCGGCGACGTCGGAGGGGCGCTCGACGCCGAACGGGTCCCACGCCAGCGTCAGGGTGCGGGGACCGGTGGTGTCGAGCAGGACCCACGCGCAGCGGCGGCCGAGTTCGTCGCAGGTCCCGTCGACGATTAGCCCGCCGGGCGCCAACCCGGACTGCATCGTCGCCCAGGCCGACGCGACGTCCGACTCGGGGTACTGGCGCAGCACGTTGAACGCGCGCACGAGGGTGGGCCGCAGGCCCGCGAGCTCGAAGCCGCCGCGGGCGAAGCGGACGCCGTCGCGGTCGGGGACGACGCGGTCGGGGTCGATCTCGAGCCCGACCACCGCGACGTCGGGGCGCACGCCGCGCAGCCTGTGCGCAAGTTCGAAGGTGGTGACAGGACGGGCGCCGTAGCCGAGGTCGACGACCAGCGGCTCCGCGGCGTCGAGCAGGGCGGTGCGGACCGTCGGGTCGTGGATCAGCCAGCGGTCGCTGCGGCGCAACCGGTTGACGCCGGTGGTGCCGCGGGTGACGACGCCCTGTGGCGCGAGGAAATGTCGCGTCCGGGGCCGTGGGTTCAGTGTTTGGCTGCGTGTTCGTCGAGCCAGCCGGCGGTGAATTCCGCCTCGGCGCGGAGCAGGTCGATGAGGTTGACCAGCATCAGCTGCTCGAACTTCGGCCCGAGGATCGGGACGTACACCTTCGCCTCGTTCGAGGTGCGCAGGGTGCAGCCGATGTCGGTGGGGAACAAGTGCATGGTGCCGGTGAGGCTCCCCGGGCCGGCGGGGATCGAGGCCTCGTACTTGCCGGTGACCTCCCTGGCGTACGCGGAGTAGGACTCCTTGCGGGTGATGATCATGTCCTTGCGCATCACCGTCTGCGCGATCTCCGGCAGCTCCGAGCGCGGGAGCACGTGCTCGAGCACCAGCTCGATCCCGGTCTCGTCGACGTGGAGGGTTTCGACGTGGTTGGGCGAGTACCTGCGCATCTCCTCGACGCGCGCCTCCCAGTAGTCGCGGCTCGTCAGCGCCTCGTACACCTCACGCGTCGTGTGCATGGGGTAGCGGGCGGAATAGTCCAGTCGGCGGGCCATGGCCGACTAGGTTACCGCCCGTCGGCGCGTAGCCGAAAATGCGTGTGCATCGTTCCGTCATCGGTGCCGAAAGCGCACCTGCCGTCGGCTCTCCTCGGCCGATGCGACGGAAACGCGCTCTCGCGGGCTACTGGGGGGTGGTGGTCCAGCGCGACGTGAACTCGTCCTCGCTCTCCAGCAGGCGCACCAGCTGGTCGATCGCCGCCTTCTCGATCTTGCCGCCGATCAGCGGCACCTTGATCTCGACGTCACCCCGGATGGACAGCCGCGAACCCGCACCGTCGGGCGACAGCCCGAGGGTGCCCCCGATGGTCGCCGGGACACCCGGGATGGCCGCGGTGAACGTGCCCGACGCACTCCCGTCGGGGCCGGCCGGACGCCAGTGTTCGGTACGGTCGATCTCCAGGTCGCCCGGTCGCACCTTCGTGACGATCGACGGCAGAAACTCCTCCGCGACGCCCTGCATCAGCGCCACGTGCACCCCGTCGTCGCGAACCGCGAACTCGTCGATGCGTGCGATCGGCCCGCCCACGTCGGCGACCCGCCGCTGCCAGTACTCCGCACTGCTGAACGCCGTATACACGGTGGCCACGGAAGCGCTGAACCGAGCCGAGTGCTCGAACTTGGTGGGCATAGCGGGCACGCTACCGTTCACGCTGTGATCGATCCACGGCTACGCGGCGAACTCGTAGCGGCGGGTGCGCGGCTGTCCGACGGCGTGTCGCTCGCCGCGCGGACCACGCTACGGGTGGGCGGCCCGGCGCGGCTGTTCGCGGACTGCCCGACCACCGACGCGCTGGTCGGCTGCGTGCGCGCGCTCGACGCCGCCCGGGTTCCGACGCTGATCGTCGCGGGCGGGTCGAACCTGTTGATCGCCGACGCCGGGTTCGACGGGGTCGCGGTCGGGGTGCGCAACATCACCGTCGAGATTGCGGACGACGCCGTGTGCGCGGAGGCCGGCGCGGTGTGGGACGACGTGGTCGCCCGCACCGTCGCGGCGGGGCTCGGCGGGCTCGAATGCCTGTCCGGGATCCCCGGATCCGTCGGGGCGACGCCCGTACAGAACGTCGGCGCATACGGCGTGGAGGTCGCGACGCTGCTGCGCCGGGTGCGGCTGCTCGACCGACACACCGGTGACGTCGCGTGGGTGCGGCCGAGCGACCTCGGCCTCGGCTACCGCACCAGCGTCCTCAAGCACCGCGACGACGCCCTGGTGCTCGCCGCGGAGTTCGCGCTGCGCCCCGACGCGACCAGTGCACCGGTGCGCTACCGCGAACTCGCCGCCGCCCTGGGCGTCGTCGAGGGCGCGACGGCGCCGACCGGGGAGGTCCGCGAGGCGGTGCTCGGGCTGCGCGCCGGCAAGGGCATGGTGCTCGACGCCGCCGACCACGACACCTGGAGCGCGGGCTCGTTCTTCACCAACCCCGTGATCGGGACCGACCGGATCGACGCCGTGCTTGCAGCGATCAGGGACCGGCTCGGTGACGTCGCGGTGCCGCGGTATCCCGCCGGCGGTGGTTCCGGCGGCGGTGGTTCCGGCGGCGTCAAACTCTCCGCGGGCTGGCTGATCGAACGCGCCGGCTTCGCCCGCGGCTACCCGGACGAGTCGGCGCCGGCGCGGCTGTCGACCAAGCACACCCTCGCGCTCACCAATCGGGGCGCCGCAACCGCCGCCGACCTCGTCGCGCTTGCCCGCGCCGTCCGCGACGGCGTCGACGCGGCGTTCCGGGTGCGGCTCGAGCCGGAACCGGTGCTGGTCGGGCTGTTGCTGTAGTCGAGTCGGGCGCGTGTAGTCGAATCGGGCGCTCCGGGTGCGTCGCAGCTCACGCCGGGTTGTCGGAGGCCGCAGGTACCGTGGGTTCGTGCGTTTTCCCCGTCTGACTGCCGGCTGGTCCGTCTGGGCCGTCCTGTTCGGTGTGGTCGCGCTCGTCGCCGGCTGCAGCGGCGGGTCCGGTTCTTCCGGCTCGTCGCCGACCACCGCCGGCCCTGTCGCGCAGGTCACCCAGAACCCCGAACCGGGGGCGACCGACGTCAACCCCACGGCGCCGATCACGGTGCAGGTCGAGCAGGGCACGCTGCACGACGTCGCGCTGACCAACCCGGACGGGAAGGTCGTGGCGTCGGCGCTGAACCCGGACGGAACGTCGTATCAGACCACCGAACCACTGGGCTACGGCGCCACCTACACCTGGAGCGGGACGGCGCTCGGCACGGACGGCAAGACGGTACCGGTCGAGGGCAGCTTCACCACCCTGCAACCCGACTCGGTGGTATCGGCGCAGGCGCAGATCGCCGACGGGCAGGAGGTCGGCATCGCCGCGCCGATCATCCTGCAGTTCGACGGCCGGGTCGAGGACAAGGCCGCCGCCGAACGCGCACTGACCGTCACGACGAATCCGCCGACCGAGGGATCGTGGGCGTGGCTGCCCGACGACAACGGCTCGCGGGTGCACTGGCGACCCGAGGACTACTGGACGCCCGGCACCACGGTGCACGTCGACGCGAAGTTGTACGGCGTCGACCTCGGCGACGGCGCCTACGGGGGCTCGGACCTGACCATGGACTTCACGATCGGCCGCAGCCAGGTCGTCATCGCGAACGCGCCCAGCCACCGCATGCAGGTGGTGCGCGACGGCGAGACGATCATGGACATCCCGGTCAGCTACGGCGAGGGCAACGAGGCGCGCAACGTCACCCGCAGCGGGATCCACGTGGTGTCGGAGAAGCACGAGGATTTCCTCATGTCCAACCCGCCCTTCTACGAGAACGTGCGCGAGCGGTGGGCGGTGCGGATCTCCAACAACGGCGAGTTCATCCACGCAAACCCCGAAACGACGGGCGTGCAGGGCTCGTCCAACGTCACCAACGGCTGTATCAACCTGTCGCTCTCCGACGCGCAGGCCTACTTCGCGACCGCGCTCTACGGCGACCCGGTCGAGGTGACTGGCACATCCATCGAACTGTCCGCCGCCGACGGCGACATCTATGACTGGACCATCGACTGGGACACCTGGAAGTCGATGTCTGCGCTGGCGGGCACACCGGCGACGGTCGTGTCGGCGACACCGGTCGCTCCCGGGCTGCCGGGCGGTGGCGGCACCGCCCCGACGACGACCCGGCCGTCCACACCGACGCCCACACCCACCCGCTAGGAGCACACCATGGCAGCCAACGGTCCCTTCGGCTTCGACCCCGACGATTTCGACCGCATGGCGCGCGAGGCCGGGGAGGGCCTGCGCGACATGCTGGCCAAGATGATGCAGCAGGCGGGCGGGCAGGGCTTCGCGAACCTGTTCGGCGACGCCGCACCCGGGCGGCAGCGCGAACCGGAGACCGCCGGGGAGGCGGGCAGCGGCGTCTGGGCGATCGTCGTGCTCGAGGCCGGCGGGGTGGCGCGGGTCGATCAGGTCTACGCGACCGAGATCGACGCGCTGCGCGCGCACAAGGACAACACCGACCCGCGGCGTCGCGTGCGGTTCCTGCCGTACGGGGTGTCGGTGAGCATTCTCGACTCGGACGCCGAGGATGCAGAAGTGGTCGACGAGGGTAGCGACGAATCGAACTCGACCGACTGACGGGCTCGGCGTGGATCGCTCAGGGGACGTTCGGGTCAGTGCCGGTAGAAACGGCTCGCAGTCGCCTGGTCGCGGGGCCTGAGGACGATCTGGTCGAGGTTCACGTGTGACGGCCGCGACGCGACGAACCCGATCACCTCGGCGACGTCGGCGGCCGTCAGCGGGGTGATGCCGTCGTACACCTTCGCTGCCCGCTCGGTGTCGCCTTCGAACCGCACCAGCGAAAACTCGGTCTCCACCGCGCCGGGCGCGATCTCGGTCAACCGCACCGGCTTGCCGAGCAACTCGCCGCGCAGCGTGCGGTGCAGCAGGGCCTGTGCATGCTTGGCGGCGGTGTAGCCGGCGCCGTTGTCGTAGGCCTCGAGCGCCGCCACGGAGGTGATCGTGACGATCAGCCCGTCGCCGGAGTCGATCAGCTTCGGCAGTAGCGCCTTCGTCACACGCAACGTGCCGAGCACGTTGGTCTCCCACATCCAGCGCCAGTCGTCGAGGTCGGCCTCGGCGACCGAGGCGAGCCCCTTCGCGCCGCCGGCGTTGTTCACCAGGACGTCGGCGGTCTCGATCGCCGACGCGAACGCCTCGACCGACGCATCGTCGGTGACGTCGAGCGCCAGCGCGGTGGCGTCGATGTCGGCGGCGAGTTTCTCGAGCCGGTCGAGGCGGCGCGCCCCGACGACGACGTGGAAGCCCTGCGCGGCGAGGGTGCGGGCGGTCGCCTCCCCGATGCCGGAGCTGGCTCCCGTGACGACAGCCGTACGTCTGGTGCTCGAAGTCATGGCTCGATCCTAGAGTTCTCGTCGCGTCTAGAGTTTCGCTGTGCCCCGCCCGCGACACTCGAGACCCACGCCTGCCGGCGTCGCCGCGCTGCGTCGTGCCGGCGTGGCGGTCGCGCTGACCGCGGCGGCGTGGGCCCTGGGATATCGCGATCTGGGGCTCGGCCCGCGTCGCGCGGGCGCGGGCGCGCGGTGGGGGATCGCGGTCGCGGCGCCCGTGCTGGCGGGATATGCGGCAGCGGCCGCGGTGCCCGCGCTGCGGGATCAGTTGGCGACGCCGCCGCCCGCGTCTCGGGAGTGGCTGCTGGTGCGGATCCCGCTCGGCACGGTGCTCGCCGAGGAACTACTGTTCCGGGCGGTGCTCGACGCGGTCGCGACCCGCTGGCTCGGTCGGTCGGGCGCGGTGCTGGTGGGGTCGGCGCTGTTCGGGCTCTGGCACCGCAAGGACGGTGCGGGCTGGCCGACCATCGCGTGCACCGCGGCGTCGGGGGTGCCGTTCCTGTGCCTGCGGCACGGCAGCGGCAGCCTCGTCGCGCCGGTGCTGCTGCACCTGGCGGTCAATGCCGGCGGTGCCGGGCTGAGGATCTATGGGGCGGGCGGCTTCGGGGCGCGGTTCACCACGGCGTGACGGGCGGCTTCACCCACAGGATCTTCTCGTCCGCGTGCGGGTGGGCGGCGGCGGGATGGTCGGGGTGGGTGCCGGCCCAGCGCCGCTTGGTGTCGAGGAGATCGACCGCCGCCTGCCAGGTCTCCGGGCTCGGCGGCTTGGCGCCGGCGGCGCGGGCGAGCGTGCGGCGCCGGTCGTCGGGGAACTCGGCGAGCTCGGTGGCGGTGATCGCCCGGTCCCAGGCGAACCGGGCGATCGTCAGGGCCTTGGCGTGCCGGGACGCCGACGCGTGCTCGGTGTGAGCGAAGTCGACGGGGTCCTCCGGCGTGGGCACGCCCGCCAGTCTGTCAGGCCCCGCGCGGGTCAGGCCGGGTCGAGCACCGAGTACTGCGAGGCGTCGCCTTCGATCACGCGGCTGCGTTGGCCGTGCACGCTCACGGGGATGTCGCCGGCGAGGGTGATCCGGTTCAGCCGGCGACGCTGGTCGTCGTAGTCGGCGATGCCGTAATGCTGGGTGGCCCGGTTGTCCCAGATCGCGACGTCGCCGAGTTCCCAGTTCCAGCGGGCGGTGTGCTCGAGCCGTGTCACCCGGTCCTGGAACAGCGTGAACAGCGCCTGGGACTCCGTGCTCGACAGCCCCACGAAATTCTTGATGAAGTGTCCGAGCAGTAGCGTCTTCTCGCCGGTCTCCGGGTGGATCCGCACCACGGGGTGCTGGGTCTCGTAGTAGGTGGAACGGAACTCCGCACGGTATGCGGCCGATTTGTCGTCGTCGATCTGCGCCGCCGCAGTGGCGGCGTAGTCGAAGTGGTTGGTGTGCACCGCCCACAGGTTCTCCGCCAGCGCACGCAACGACTCCGGCAGCGACTCGTACGCCGCGGTGCTCGACGCCCACGTGGTCGCGCCACCGTAGGCCGGCAACTCCACCGCCCGCAGGATCGACGCCTTCGGGATCCGGTCGACGAAGGTGACGTCGCTGTGCCAGCTGTTGGCCTTGCCGTAGTCGGAGTCGATCGACAGCGTCCGGGTGCCGCGCGAGGTGACGGTCGGGTGCGGCGTGGTCGGGGTGCCCAGCAGTTCGGCGAACCCGTACTGGGCCTCGTCGTCGAGGTGATGCTGGCCGCGGAAGAAGATCACCTTGTGCTCGAGCAGGGCTTCGCGGATCAGGGCGACGGTCGCGGGGGAGAGGTCGGCGCCGATTCTGACGCCGTCGATCCGCGCGCCGATGTGCGCGCCGAGCTTGACCACCGTCGGGGTGGCCGTGGTCGCGTCGACGACCGGTGCGGTTGCCAAAGACATTGCAGGCCTTTCTGTTCTGCTGGGGATGGCGCGCTCAGGGCGGCGCCACAGGCTTCGCCAGTCAACGCCGTGCCGGGGTGTCGGCACGACCGTTTCGGTCACCGTGATCCCAACGCCGATTTGCCGATTCGCGCGTGGGTGCTACCGTATTCGGCATGTCTTCCGGAGAGTCGAGCCTGCTGCGAGTCACCTACGTGACCGCGGCCCTTGGTGCACGGCTGCCGTTGGCGCGCGAACTGTGTTGTTCGCGGCTGCCTCGCTGATCGCGCGCCTGCACGAGTTCTGATTCTGGTTCCGGCCGGCGCGGTCGGTGAGTTCCCCGACTCGCCCGTGAAGCTTCGTCCCCGCTGGGGACGCCACCGAAGGAACCACAGTGTCCGCGCCAACAGTGTCCGCGCCAACCGTCCTGTCCCCCCGTCCGCTCGTCACCGGATCGCCCCGCGTCGTTCGCCGTCCCTCGCTCGGCCGGGTCCGTGTGGTCGCACCGCAACTGCGTGTCGCCGATTCACCCGCCGCGGCCGTGCTGCGCGCCGCCGTCACCCAGGGCGCGCTCTCCCGTGACGCCGTTGCCCGCGCAACGGGTTTGAGTATCGCCACGGTGAACCGGCAGGTCGCCGCGCTGATCGAGGCGGGACTGCTGCGCGAGCGTGCCGACCTCGCCGAATCCGGGGCGGTCGGACGCCCGCGGATCCCGATCGAGGTCAACCACGACCCGTACCTGACCATCGGCATCCACGTCGGTGCCACGACCACCGGTATCGTCGCCTCCGACCTGCGCGGTCGAATCCTCGGCGGCATCGAGATCCCCACGCCCACCGCAGGTTCGGTCGCGGCCGTGCGGGCGATCGCGCAGAGCGCGGTCGCGTTCGCCGACCGCTGGCGCCGCACACCGTTGTGGGTCGGCGTCGCACTCGGCGGCCGGGTCGACGCCACGTCGGGCGTCGTAGATCACCCACGTCTCGGTTGGGAATCAGTTCCGGTCGGAGAGGTCGTCGCCGATGTCGTAGGTCTGCCGGTGTCGGTGTCCGCGCACGTCGAGGCGATGGCGGCGGCGGAACTGCTGCTCGCACCCGCCGGGCACACCGGGGCCGGCAGCACCCTCTACCTGTATGCCCGCGAAACTGCTGGTGTCGCCATCGCTTTGGACGGCAAGGTGCACACCCCCAACGGCGGTCCGGGGTCGATCACGCACCTACCCACCGGATCCGGCGTCGCTTGCGACTGCGGCCGGCGTGGTTGCCTCGAGGCGACGATCGGGGACCGGGGCGTTGTCGCGCAGGCCGTGGAACGCGGAATCGTCTCGCCGGCAACGGCATCGATCGCCGTGGTGCATGCGGCGGCCCGTGATGGGGGCCCTGCCCACGAGTTGCTCGTCGAGCGTGCGGAGTTTCTCGGCCACACCGTCGCGACCCTGCACGACCTGCTGAACCCGGACCGCGTGATCCTCGGCGGTCAGGCCTTCACCGGCTACCCGCCCGCCCTGCCCAATGTCGCATCGGCATTCGCCAAGGTTTCGACATTGGCGCGCAGAGAGATTCGGGTCAGCGGCTTCGGCAACAGGGTGCAGGCTCATGCCGCGGGCGTGACGTCGCTCAGCGCTCTCTACGCCGACCCGATCGCAGGAATGCGCAGGTCACGACCCGTGAGTGGTTGACGAGTCCATACACTCGTTAACCACTCACGGGTGGCTACATGCGTGGGGTGCTCAGCACGGCCTGCGACTGTGTGGTCTGCGCGACGAGGCGGCCGGCGTCGTCGCGGACCTCGGTGACCACGACGATCGTCGACCGCCCCGCGTGCACCCGGTGTGCGGTCGCGATCACGGTGCCGCCGCGGACCGCGCGGGTGAACATCGTGCTCGAACTGGTCGTGGTGGAGGTGCTCGCCCCGACGGGCAGGTTGAGGAACGCGCACACCGCGCCGACCGAATCGGCGAGGGTCATGATCGCGCCGCCGTGCATCCCGCCGCCGGCGGTGGTCCGGTCGGGTCGCCAGTCGATCCGGCCGATCACCTCCTCGGGACTCGCCGCCACCAACTCGATCCCGATGGTCGCGGCGAACGGAATGGCGGCGGTGAGAGCGTCGAGATCCATGCGGTCATGGTAGGAAGCGGACGCCATCCCAGACCGGCGTTTTCGGCTGTTTGCTAGGTTGCGCTGATGGCGATGCGGCAGGCCGACAGCGACGACGGGACCGAGATCTTCTACCGCGTCACCGGCCCCGCCGACGCCAGGACGCTGGTGCTCGTGCACGGCTGGGCGGTCGACCACTCGTGCTGGGGCGGGGCCGCCGCCGACCTCGCCGAGCGGTACCGGGTCATCGCCGTCGACCTGCGTGGGCACGGGTACTCCGGTGCCCCCGAGACCGGCTACGACGACCCGCGCGCCTGGGCCGCCGACCTGTCCGCGGTGCTGCGCGCCGAGGATGCGACGGACGCGGTGCTGGTCGGCTGGTCCTACGGCGGCCTGGTGATCACCGACTACGTCGCGGTGTGCGGCACGGCGAACGTCGCGGGACTCGTCTACGTCGGTGCCGTCACCTCGATGGGCCGCGACCAGCCTGGCGGGCGGACCGGCGCGGCGATGACGGCGTCGATCCCGGGGGTGTTCGCCGAGGACGCCGAGACGGCGCTGGCCGGATTCGGGGAGTTCGGTGACGCCCTGACCGGGCCGGGGCATCCGGTGGAGGCGCAGCGGATCCTCGGCACGAACCTCGCGACCCGGCCGCGGGTTCGCAAGGCGATGTTCTATCGCACCACCGGCAACGACGCCGTGCTGCGCGACCTCGACGTGCCCGCGCTGCTGCTGCACGGCACCCGCGACCCGATCTCCGACATCGCCAGTGCCGAGCACGCCGCGACGCTGATCCCCGACGCCCGCACCTCGTACTGGACCGACGCCCAGCACGGGCTCTTCGTCGAGGACACCGAGCGGTTCGTCCGCGAGGTGAGCGAGTTCGTCGACTCCCTCTGAGCGCCCTCACTGCCGGTGTCCGTCGCAGCCCGTGCACTATGGACTGGTGAGTTCCATCCGAAGCAGCAGTCCGCGACGCGTCGCGGTGCTGTCGCTGCACACCTCGCCGCTGGCGCAACCGGGCACCGGCGACGCCGGTGGGATGAACGTCTACGTGCTGCAGACCGCGATCGAGATGGCCCGCCGCGGCACCGAGGTCGAGATCTTCACCCGGGCGACGTCGTCGGCGGACGAGCCGATCGCGCACGCCTCGCCCGGTGTGATCGTGCGCAACCTGATCGCGGGGCCGTTCGAGGGCCTCGACAAGCACGACCTCCCCACCCAGTTGTGCGCGTTCGCCGCGGGCGTGCTGCGCGAGGAGGCTCGCCACGACCCCGGCTATTACGACCTGGTGCACTCGCACTACTGGCTGTCGGGCCAGGTCGGCTGGCTGGTCGCGGACCGGTGGGGCGTGCCCCTGGTGCACACCGCGCACACCCTCGGCGCGGTGAAGAACGCCGCGCTCGCCGACGGCGACCGGCCCGAACCGGCGGCCCGGGTGATCGGCGAACGGCAGGTCTCGGAGATGGCCGACCGCCTCGTCGCCAACACCGCGGAGGAAGCCAAGGAACTGATCGAGATCTACGGTGCCGGGTCGAGCAAGATCGACGTGGTCTCGCCCGGCGCCGACCTGTCGCGCTACACGCCCGGTGACCGGTCCGCCGCGCGGCGGGCGCTCGGTCTCGCACCCGACGACGTCGTCGTCACGTTCGTCGGCCGGATCCAGCCGCTGAAGGCACCGGACGTGCTGCTGAGTGCGGTCGCCCGCCTCGTGCGCGACGATCCGGGCCGCCGGTTGCGGGTGCTCGTGGTCGGCGGGCCGTCGGGTACGGGACTGGAACGGCCGAACCTGCTCATCGACCTCGCCGCCGAACTCGGCATCACCGACCGCGTCGATTTCCGGCCGCCGCAGCCGCCCGAGAGCCTCGTCGAGGTTTACCGCGCCTCGGACCTCGTCGCGGTGCCGAGCTACAACGAGTCCTTCGGGCTGGTCGCGATCGAGGCGCAGGCCTGCGGCACCCCGGTGCTCGCCGCCGATGTCGGCGGCCTCGGCACGGCGGTCCGCAACCACGAGACGGGACTGCTGGTGCAGGGCCACGCCACCGACGACTGGGCTCGCGCGCTCGGGACGCTGCTCGACGACCCCGCGGGGCTGCGGCGGATGGGCCGTGCCGCGCAGACGCACGCCGCCGGCTTCTCCTGGGGCCACACCGCCGACGGGTTGTGGAGCAGTTACGCCCGCGCGCTCGCCGATTACCACCCGCCGCTCGACCTACCGCGGGCACACGCGGTGGTGGGCGGTTGAGCGGCGCCCA
The DNA here is from genome assembly GCA_036524855.1 of Aldersonia sp. Classification (GTDB taxonomy): domain Bacteria; phylum Actinomycetota; class Actinomycetes; order Mycobacteriales; family Mycobacteriaceae; genus Aldersonia. The sequence continues at coordinate 26,429 of DATDBL010000408.1, forward strand.
CGCGGACGCCACCTCGGAGATCATCGAGTCGACCCTGCGCGACCGCGACCTCGACTACACCCGCCGCGACGACCACAACTTCGTCGTCGAATTGCCCGGCGAGAAGAAGCTCAAGACCACCTGTCTGCTCACCGTCGGCCAACACGGGGTGCGGGTGGAGGCGTTCGTCTGCCGGCACCCCGACGAGAACATCGACGGCGTGCACAAGTTCCTGCTGCGCCGCAACCGGCGGCTGTACGGCGTGCACTACACGATCGACCGGAGCGGCGACATCTACCTCGTCGGCCGGATCTCGACCGCGGCGGTGACCCCTGACGAACTCGACCGGGTGCTCGGCCAGACGCTCGAGGCCGCGGACGGCGACTTCAACACGATCCTGGAACTCGGGTTCGCCGAGTCGATCCGTCGGGAATGGAACTGGCGGGTGTCGCGGGGCGAGTCGTTGGCCAACCTGAAGGCGTTCGAGCACTTGGTGGACTCATCGGGTGATGCGTGAGCGCCGTCCGTGCTTGGATTGGCCCATGACGATCGGAACCCTCGTGCTGCTCCGTCACGGCGAGAGCGAATGGAACGCGTTGAACCTGTTCACCGGCTGGGTGGACGTGCACCTGACCGACAAGGGAATCGGCGAGGGCAAGCGCTCCGGCGCGCTGCTCGCCGAGCACAACCTGCTGCCCGACGTCGTCTACACCTCGGTGCTGCGCCGCGCCATCAGCACCGCCAACATCGCGCTCGACGCCTGCGACCGGCACTGGATCCCGGTGGTACGGGACTGGCGCCTCAACGAACGCCACTACGGCGCGCTGCAGGGCAAGAACAAGGCGCAGGTCCGCGACCAGTACGGCGAGGACCAGTTCATGCTCTGGCGGCGCAGCTACGACACCCCGCCGCCGCCGATCGAGCCGGGTAGCGAGTACAGCCAGGACGGCGACGCGCGGTACGCCGGCGTCGATGCGCCGCTCACGGAGTGCCTCAAGGACGTCGTCGCCCGAATGCTGCCGTACTGGGAGTCGACCATGTCGAAGGACCTGCTGGCCGGCAAGACGGTCCTGATCGCCGCGCACGGCAACTCGCTGCGGGCGCTGGTGAAACATCTCGACCAGATCTCCGACGCCGACATCGCGAATCTCAACATCCCCACTGGCATCCCGTTGCGTTACGACCTCGACGAGAGCCTGAAGCCGACGAAGCCCTCGGAGTACCTCGATCCCGAGGCCGCGGCCGCCGGGGCGGCGGCGGTCGCGAGCCAGGGCGCCAAGTAGCGGGCGGTCGCGGGGGCAGCGGCCGGTTGACCGTCGGGTTAACAACGGTGGAACACTTGCCGCCCTGACCTGTGACGTTGCGCCGAACCCCGTTTCCCGACGTTTACGGTGTCGCCGCCGACCGTACGATGCAGCCGTGAGCGTTGGTACGGCCGTGCTGCTGGCAGTCGTGGCGGGAATCGTCGGACTCGCCGTCGGTGTCGTCGCCACCCGGCTCGTTCTCGCGCGCCGGTCGCCCGTCGAGCCCGAACCCTCGCCGGGCATGACGGTGTCGCAGGTCCTCGACCTGATCGTGCTCGTGTCGCGCAGCGGGATCGCGGTGGTCGACGAGCACCGCGACGTCGTGCTGCACAACCCGCGCGCCGACGAACTCGGTCTGGTGCGCAACCTGCTGCTCGACGACCGCGCCTGGGCCGCGGCGCGACGCGTGCTCGCGACCGGGGAACCCACCGACTGCGACCTGAGCGCCGCTGGGCGGACCCCGGTCGCGGTGCGCGGGACGGCTCGCCTGCTCACCGAGGACGACCAGCGGCTCGTGGTCGTGTTCGCCGACGACGACACCGAGCAGGCGCGGATGGAGGCGACTCGGCGTGACTTCGTCGCCAACGTCAGCCACGAACTCAAGACCCCGGTCGGCGCGCTGAGCCTGCTCGCCGAGGCGCTACTGGAATCGGCGGACGATCCGGCGTCGGTGCGTCACTTCGGCGAGCAGATGGTCGCCGAGTCGGTGCGGCTCGGCAACATGGTCAACGAACTGATCGCGCTGTCGCGGCTGCAGGGGGCGGAGAAGCTGCCGGAGATGGACATCGTCGACGTCGACGAGTTCGTGGAGGCCGCCATCGACCGGTCCCGCACCACGGCCGAGGTCGCCGGCATCACCGTGCGCACCGACCGACCCAGCGGTCTCGAGGTGCAAGGCGACCGGACGCTGCTGGTGACGGCGCTGTCGAACCTGGTGGAGAACGCGATCAACTACTCGCCGGCGGGGTCGAGCGTGTCGGTGAGCCGGGGGCTGCGCGACGGGATGGTCTCGATCGCGGTGACCGACCGCGGGATCGGCATCGCCAAACTGGACCAGGAGCGGGTGTTCGAGCGGTTCTTCAGGGCCGACAAGGCGCGCTCACGCGCCACCGGCGGGACCGGGCTCGGCCTGGCCATCGTCAAACACGTCGCCGCCAACCATCGCGGCGACATCAAGCTGTGGAGCAAGGTCGGGACGGGGTCGACGTTCACCCTGGAGATTCCGGCCTACGTCGACGAGCCCGAGCCGTCGACGCGCGCCGTGCCCGCGGAGGCGGGTCGGCGCACGACCGAGAGGAGTGTGGAGGCAGCCCGATGACGAGCGTGTTGATCGTCGAGGACGAGGAGTCGCTGGCCGACCCACTGGCGTTTCTGCTGCGCCGGGAGGGTTTCGAGACGACGGTGGTCGGCAACGGCCCAGCCGCGTTGGCGGAGTTCGACCGGACGGGAGCGGACATCGTGCTGCTCGACCTGATGCTGCCAGGGATGAGCGGGACCGAGGTCTGCAAGCAGTTGCGGACCCGGTCGGGGGTGCCGGTGATCATGGTGACCGCGCGGGATTCGGAGATCGACAAGGTCGTGGGGCTCGAGCTGGGCGCCGACGACTACGTCACCAAGCCGTACTCGTCGCGCGAACTTATCGCCCGCATCCGTGCGGTGTTGCGCCGCGGTGCGGAGGCCGATGCGGACGCTGCCTACGTCGGGGTGCTGGAGGCGGGCCCGGTCCGGATGGACGTCGAACGCCACGTCGTGCAGGTCGACGGCAAGCCGATCACGTTGCCGCTCAAAGAGTTCGACCTGCTGGAGTACCTGCTGCGCAACAGCGGCCGGGTCCTTACCCGCGGTCAGCTGATCGACCGCGTCTGGGGCGCGGACTACGTCGGCGACACCAAGACGCTGGACGTGCACGTAAAGCGCCTGCGCTCCAAGATCGAAGCGGACCCCGCCAAGCCTGTGCACCTGCTCACGGTGCGCGGGCTGGGGTACAAGCTGGAGGGATAGGTCGCTGCCGTCGCTGCCGTCGCTGCCCCTGTCGTCGGTGATCACGAACGCGTGGCCCTCTGGCCCCGGTGATCACGCTCGTGTGGCCGCACGGCTCGGCGTGTCGGCGGCCACTCGTTCGGTCTCGCGAGGTGCGCGGGTGCCATCGCTGCCCCTGTCGTCGGTGATCACGCTCGTGTGGCCGCCTGGCTCGGCGTGTCGGCGGCCAATCGTTCGGTCTCGTCACGCCGATCACGCCGCGGGGCGGCGCGCGGCGAGGTGCTTGGCGACGCGAGCAACGAACTGGTCCGGCCAGCGCCGGATGTCGTCGGCGGTTACTACGATGACGAGCCAGCCGCGATCCTGCAGCCACGCGATACGGGCCTTGTCTCGGCGCACCGCAAACGGACCACCGTGGAAGTCGTCGCCGTCGTACTCGATCGCGATCTTGGCGTCGGGATAGGCGAGGTCGAGAACCCGTACAGCTGCGCGGCGGTACCCAGGCATGCGATCACGGGCAGCCGTACAGCAGCCCGGCACCGGCGAGTCGCTGGTGCAAGGATACCGGTGCGAGCGCGTAGATGCCGCGCCAGAGCTTCACGACCTCGCCGCGAGCGACGAGCGTACGCAGCCGCTTTCGGGTGGTGACGGTCATGAGATCGGCATACGTTGCGGCGCCGCCGTGTCGGTCGAAGAGTGCGATGAGATCGTTGTCCACGCCAGCAATGCTGCAATGCGCACGAACCCCAACCTGGGCTCTAGCGACTCACCTGTGGATGAACCCAGCAATGTGGATAACTCTGGTGCGCTGGTGCCGAAAACGCTCGAATGGCCCGTGACACGCCGGGATTGGCGGCCACGAGAGCGTGATCACGGCGGCGGTCGGGTCAGACGGGCGTGATCATCGAAGCGAGTGGCGCCGGACGCGTCGCACACGCCGCCGCGGGCAGAGCCGGTGCGCGACACCGCCCGAATGGCCTGCGACACGCCGGGATTGGCGGCCACAAGAGCGTGATCGCCGAGCGGGTGCGGCCAGACGGTCGTGATCAGCGCAGGCGGGGTTTGTTCGTGATCAAGGCGCCGCGGGGGCCCACAGCCAGAAAAGTGCTCAGCGCCCCGCCGCGCGGGTGGCGGGGTGGACGGCGATCAGGCCGAGGCCGGCACGACGACGGCAGTGCGCAGCGAGTTCCGCGTACGCCGCGGCACCGAGCAGTTCGGTGAGTTCGGCGGCATACGACTCCCACACCGCCTTCTTGCCGACATGCGCGTCGGGGGAGCCGGTGCAGTACCAGTCGAGGTCGAGGCCACCCTCGCCCCAGCCGCGGCGGTCGTACTCGCCGATGACGGTGCGTAGGATCTCGACGCCGTCGGGGCGGGTGACCCAGTCCTGGGTGCGGCGAATCGGCAACTGCCAGCACACGTCCGGCTTCACTTCGAGCGGTTCGATGCCCCTGTTCATCGCCATGATGTGCAGCGCGCAGCCGATGCCGCCCGCGAAGCCCGGCCGGTTCAGGAAGATGCACGCACCCTGGAAGCGGCGGGTGCGCAGCGCGGGTTCGTCGTCGAGCTGGTCCTCCTCGAGGTAGCCCTTCTTGCTCAATCCCTTCGAGCGCAACTGCCATTCCTGGGGGGTGAGCATCTTCACGGCGCGGTCGAGGCGTTCGCGGTCGTCGTCGTCGGAGAGGAACGCCCCGTGGCTGCAGCAACCGTCGTCGGGGCGCGTGTCGATGATTCCCTGGCACGACGGCGTGCCGAACACACACGTCCATTTGGACAGCAGCCAGGTGAGGTCGGCGGCGATGAGATGTTCGTCGTTGTCGGGATCGGTGAACTCGATCCACTCACGCGGAAAGTCCAGCGGCACCTCGGGCGCGGGGTCGATCTTGCCTGGGTGCCGCTTGCGTGACGTCACCGTTCACCTGCCGTCATAGCGCCCGACGGTAGACCAGTACCGTGTCGGTGTGCGGCTAGGGGTACTCGATGTCGGAAGCAATACCGTCCACCTGTTGGTGGTGGATGCGCACCGCGGCGGGCACCCGATGCCGATGAGCTCGACGAAGGTGACGCTGCGGCTGTCGGAGAACATGGACGACGACGGGCGCATCACAGACGAAGGTACGAAACGCCTGGTCAGCACGGTCGAGGAGTTTGCCGGAATTGCGAAGAGTTCCGGATGCGGAGAGTTGATGGCCTTCGCGACCTCCGCGGTGCGGGACTCGCGGAACGCCGAGAACGTCCTGGCCCGGGTGCGTGAAGAGACCGGCGTCAGCCTGGAGGTACTGTCCGGCGTCGACGAGGCACGCCTGACGTTCCTCGCGGTGCGCCGCTGGTTCGGCTGGAGCGCGGGCAAGATCCTCAACATCGACATCGGCGGCGGTTCGCTGGAACTGACGTACGGCGGCGACGAGGACCCGGAGATCGCGTACTCGCTGCAACTCGGCGCGGGCCGCCTCACCCGCGACTGGCTGGAGGGCGACCCGCCCGGGAAGCGGCGCATCGCGGTGCTGCGCGACTGGCTCGACGCCGAACTCGTCGAACCCACGAAGATGTTGCGCAAGGCGGGCAAGCCGAACCGCGCGGTGGGCACGTCGAAGACGTTCCGGTCGCTGGCACGGCTCACCGGTGCGGCGCCGTCGGGTGCGGGCCTGCGGGTGAAAAGGACGCTGACGGCGAGCGGTCTGCGCCAGCTCATCGCGTTCATCTCCCGGATGACCGCCGCGGACCGGGCAGAATTGGAGGGCGTGAGCGCCGATCGGTCACAGCAGTTGGTCGCCGGTGCGCTGGTCGCCGAGGCGAGCATGCGGGCGCTGTCGCTGGATCAGCTGCAGATCTGCCCGTGGGCGCTGCGCGAGGGACTCATCCTGCGCAAGCTCGACACCGAATTGTTCGGCGCGGGGCCTGCGAAGTGACCGAGCCGGACGAAGCCGAGAGCAGCCAGATCTCCGTCGCCGAACTGCTCGCGCGCAACGGTCGGCAGGTCGGTGACCGGTCCGGTGGTCGGCGCCGGCGCGGCACGTCGGGCGGGATATCGGTCGCGGAGCTGACCGGCGAACTGCCGGTGCGGTCGCGCGCGGCCGGGGAGCAGGCGAGCGAGGTCCCCGAGCCCGCGCCGGACGAGTCCGAGAAGCCGAAGGTGCCCGACGTTCCGGAGCCGGCGCCGGACACCTCCGAGGTGCCCGAGCCGGCGCCGGACGAGCCCGAGAAGCCGGAGGTGCCCGACGTTCCGGAGGCGACGCCGGACACCACCGAGGTGCCCGAGCCGGCGCCGGACGAGCCCGAGAAGCCGAAGGTGCCCGAGGCGGCACGGGCGTCGTCGGAATCGGGCCGCGCGACAGGGACGCGAGAGGAGTCAGGGGACCCCTCGGTAGCGTCGGCGCCGGAGTCAGAGGCACCCTCAGTCGCGATAGGCGACTCTGGGGACCCCTCAGTAGCAGTGACGGCTGCCGCGCCCGCGGTAGACGCGAATGCCCCCGGCCCCGCTAAACAGTGGCTTTCGCTGATCGGCCAGGCGGTGGTCGCGCTCGCCGTCGGCGCACTGTTGTTCGTCGGGTTCGAGCGGCTGTGGGACGACCTTCCGTGGATCGCGCTGGTGATGGCGATCCTCGTCATCCTCGGCTTGGTTGCGGTGAGCCGGGTCCTGCGCCGCTCCGACGACACGCTCGGCGTCATGATCGCCGTCGGCGTCGGGCTTTTCGTCACGATGGGCCCGCTCGCGTTGGTACTGAGTCAGCGGTGAGCTTGCGCACCTCCAGGCCGCAGCAGGTGCTCGTCGGGCTCTCGACCGCGTCGGTGTACCCGCAAAACCTCGAGGCCGCGTTCCGCTACGCCGCCGAACTCGGTTACGACGGCATCGAGTTGATGGTGTGGGCGGAATCGTCGAGTCAGGAACCGCGGGTGGTGAAGGCGCTGGTGCGCAAGTACGCGGTGCCGGTCCAGGCCGTGCACGCCCCGTGCCTGCTGATCTCACAACGGGTGTGGGGCGCCGATCCCGTCGCGAAGCTCGAGCGTTCGGTGCGGATGGCGGAGGCTCTCGGCGCGGGCACGGTGGTCGTGCACCCGCCGTTCCGCTGGCAGCGCCGCTACGCGGAGGGCTTCGTGGATCAGGTGGCCGACCTCGAGGAGCGCAGCGACGTGTTCGTCGCCGTCGAGAACATGTTCCCGATGCGCGCCGACAGCTTCTTCGGCCGTCGCGGCGGAGCGGCGGAGCGGCTCAAACGTCGCGGCGGACCGGGCGCCGCGATCTCCGCGTTCAGCCCCTCCTACGACCCCACCGACAGCGACCACAACCACTACACGCTCGACCTCTCCCACACCGCGATCGCCGGTACCGATGCGCTCGCCCTCGCGGCCCGGATGGGCAATCGGCTCGCGCACCTGCACCTCGCGGACGGCCGCGGCGCCGCCTACGACGAGCACCTCATCCCAGGGCAGGGCAGCCAGCCGTGCGCCGAGGTGTGCCAGTTCCTCATGCGCACCGGCTTCAGCGGCCAGTGCGTGATCGAGGTCAACACGCAGAACGTCCGCACGACGATCGAGCGGGCGGCGATGCTGCGCCAGTCCCTGACCTTCGCGCGCACCTACCTGTCGTACAACACCGAGCCAGCCGCATCAGTCGAGACCGCCGACTCCGGCGACGAGCACCGAGACGCCTGAGATCGTCAGGCCGACCACGAGGCACACCGCCCCGACCCACACCGAGGCGATCATCCGGTTCGGCCGCTGTGGGTCGACGCCGAGCACAGAGGTGAAGAAGCCGAGCGGGATGAAGATCGCCGCCAGCAGCGCGACGATCGCGCCCGCGCCGGCCCACTCCGGGCTCGCCCCGCTCACCGCGCCGAGCACCGCCAGCACCAGGCCGAGCGTGACCAGCACACCGGCGTGCGCGTGCCCGGCCCGGAAGAACGTCTTCTGCAGCGCGTTGACTTCGTGACCGCCGGACACGATGCGCAGCAGGAAGGTGCCGCCGAAGGCGATTCCGACAACCGTCAGCACGGTCACCCCGAGCACGATCGAGACGATTGGTGAGAGCATGACAACCTCCTTGGATAGTGACGCTTTCCAATATTGGATAGTGCTAGTATCCGATGTCAAGTGGAAATGGGAGGCCCGATGTGGGTGTCGGAGTTGGTCGAGCGCAGTGGGGTGCCGCTCGCATCGATCAAGTACTACCTGCGCGAAGGGTTGCTCATGCCAGGTGCTGCGACCAGCGCCACCCGCGCCGAGTACGACGAGACCCATCTGCGTCGGCTGTCTCTGATCAAGGCGCTCACCGGCTTGGGGCTGCCGATCCCGAAGGTCCGGGCGGTGGTGGACGTCCTCGACGAGCCCTCGCCATCGCTGTTCGACGCACTGGGCCGCGCGCTGTCCGCGCTGCCCCCGTATCCGGACGAGCCGGCGGAGGCCGACTATCCCCGCGCCCGTGCCGCACTCGAGTGCCTCGGCCAGACCTACGAACCCGGCTACCCGGCCGTGGCCCAGCTCGAGCAGGCGCTCGCGGCCGCCGAGGGGGTGGGGGTGGGGCTGAGTGAACGCAAACTGCGCGCCTACGGCGAGCATGTGCGCGGGATCGCCGAGGCGGACCTCGCGGAGATGCCGACGGACTCGGTTCAGGACGCGGTCGAGTACGCCGTGCTCGGCACCGCGCTGCACGAACCCGTGATCGCCGCGCTGCGCCGCCTCGCCCACCAGGATCTCGCCGCGCGCACCCTGACCCCGACCGACGCCGACACCGGCTCCGACCGACGCAACCCGACCGAATCCGACGCCGGCTCCGACCGAGCACGCACCCTGACCCCGACCGAAGGTAACCGATGACAGCCCACCCCGAAACCGACCTCGCGCCCTTTCGTGACCTGTGCACCCTCACCGAGCGGGCGGACGGCCGATTCGACGCCCACATCGCTTCGACCTGGACCGTCGGCCCGAAGGTGCACGGCGGATCGATCCTCGCGGTCACCGCCGCCGCCGCGCGGCACGTCTTGCGCCGCCAGATGGCCGCCGAAGAACCCGGACAACTGCAGCCCCTCGCGGTGAGCGTCGACTTCCAGGGCGCCCCGGATCCGGGCGCGGTCGTCCTCGCGGTTGACGTCCGCAAGACCGGCCGGCAGATCTCCACCGCCGACGTCACCCTGTGGCAGAGCGACCGGGCGCTCGTTCGGTCGTCGGTGACCCTCGGCGCACTCGATGACAACCCCGCGGTGCACGAACAGCACGAACTCACGGACATGCCGGTCGAGCCGCTCGACGACGCCGCCCACTACGAGCCGGACAGCCCCATGGCAGCGACGGTCAACATGGGTCGGGGCTGCCGGTTGGCCCTCGACATCGGGCCCGCCGCCTTCCTGCGCCAGGAGCAGGCCGAGCCCCGGGCCCGGATGTGGGCGCGACCGCGGCCCGGCGACGAGGCCGATCTCGACACCGCGGTGCTGTTCGCGATGATGCTCTCCGACATCTGTCCGCCCGTCGTGTTCAACATCGGGCGACTCGGCTGGGCGCCGACCGTGCAGCTCACGACCTACCTGCAGCGCCGTCCCGCACCCGGCTGGCTGCGCGTCGAGGCCAGCGCCAGATCGGTCGGCACCCGGTTCTTCGACGAGGACCACCTCGTCGTCGACTCGACCGGAGCGGTCGTCGCGCAGAGCCGCCAGCTCGCGATGGTCCCGCGCGGGTAGCCGAAGCAGGCCGCCTAGGCTAGCGGGCATGACGCGTATCGCAGTGCTGGGCGGCGGGAAGATCGGCGAGGCGCTGGTCGCCGGGCTGCTCGAATCCGGACGCCACGCCAGGGACCTCGTGGTCGCCGAACCGCGGGAGACGCGAGCGAAGGAACTCGCCAACGTGTACGGCATCCGCACCACCGGCGATATCGCCGACGCCGCGGAGGGTGCCGACCTGCTGGTGGTGGCGGTCAAGCCGGGCGACGTCGACGCGGTACTGACCGCGATCGGTGACGTCGAACTCGACCGCGACCGCGAGCAGATGCTGGTCTCGCTGGTCGCGGGTGTGCCGACCAACCGGTACGAGCCGAAGCTGCCGGCCGGGTTCCCCGTCGTGCGCGTCATGCCGAACACGCCGGTGCTGCTGGGGCAGGGCATGTGTGTGATCGCGGCGGGGCGCTACGCCCGCGCGCATCACCTAGAGCTGGTGACCGAGGTACTCGGCGCCGTCGGCAAGGTCGCGACCGTGCCCGAGTCGCAGATGGACGCCGTTACCGCCGTGTCGGGATCGGGTCCGGCTTATTTCTTTTTGATCGCGGAGGCGATGATCGAGGCGGGGGTGGGTCTGGGCCTTAGCCACGGCGTCGCGACCGAGCTCGTCACCCAGACGATGGTCGGCGCCGCCGCGATGCTGGACCAGACCGGGCAGACCGCATCGCAGCTGCGTGCGGCCGTGACCTCGCCCGGCGGGACCACCGCCGCGGCGGTGCGTCGGCTCGAGCAGAGCGCGATCCGCTCGGCGTTCATCGAGGCGCTGCAGGCCGCGAAGGAGCGGTCGGGGCAGCTCGGCGACGAGGTCGAGCAGTCGCTGATGTAGGCAGTAAGACAGTGAAACCGTGATCAATTACCCACACCCGTCGCAGGAACACCATTCGTCCCGTTAAGCTGCTCGTAGCACGTGCGTGTCCGATCCGCCGGAGGGGAAGCCGGCGGCGCGAGACGTGCCGGAGGTATGTGGGTTGATGGCGTCTGCAAACAAGCCGCCGCAGGGCTCGGGCGCGTCCTCGGACCAGTCGGGCCTCGGCGGGACACAGTTCCTCACCGTCGCAGAGGTTGCCAGCCTCATGCGGGTCTCCAAGATGACGGTCTATCGGCTGGTGCACGGCGGTGAACTGCCCGCGGTGCGCGTCGGACGCTCCTTCCGGGTGCACGCCAAGGCGGTTCACGATTACCTCGAGACGTCCTATTTCGACGCCGGCTGACGCCCGGTACCGGTTTCGTTGCAGCGCGCCGAGGCCGGTAGGATGGTGCGTCGTTGCGTGAGTCAGGGTGGGCGCTCTCGAGTCGGCCCCGATGTAGACGGGCTGACGCAGGCGCGTACCCAACCGGAGTACGTGGGAGCTGGAAGAGAACGCGAGGATGCCCGAATGGGTTCTGTGATCAAGAAGCGCCGCAAGCGCATGTCGAAGAAGAAGCACCGCAAGCTGCTGCGTCGTACCCGGGTGCAGCGTCGCAAACTCGGCAAGTAGGGCCGCGTCTCGGCCTCCCTTCGCGGAAAACGACTGCCCGTCACCGAGCGAGGTGGCGGGCATCCGTCTTTTCGATCCGGATGAATCGTTTCCGGGGCAATCCCGAGAGTCCGTTATATCTTCGTTAAGCCTTCACCGAGTTGTCGTACCCGTGGCTTAGGGTGGCGTAATACCAACCCGACAGGGAGCATGTTTGAGCAACAACGAGCGCGGGGGGAATGCCCCGAAGGTCGTCGTCGTCACGGGAGCGAGCATGTTCCTCGGCGGCTACCTCGTCACCAAGCTCGCGCAGAATCCCCAGATCGACCGGGTCATCGCGGTGGACGAGAAGACGCCGTCGAAGGACATGCTGCGACGCATGGGGCGCGCCGAATTCATCCGGGCCGACATTCGTAACCCGTTGATCAGCAAGGTGATCGCGGGAAACGAAGTGGACACCGTGGTGCACGCGGCGACGCTGTCGCGGCCGCCGAAATCGGGCAGCCGCACCGCGATGAAGGACGCCAACGTCCTCGGCGCGATGCAGCTGTTCGCGGTGTGTCAGAAGACGCCGAGCGTGCGCAAGGTCGTCCTTCGGTCGTCGACGACGGTCTACGGCTGCAGCGCAAAGGACCCGGTGAAGTTCACCGAGGAGATGAGTGCACACCGGCCGCCGCGCAGCGCGTTCGCCCGCGACACCATCGAGGTCGAGGGCTTCGCCCGCGGCCTGGCCCGGCGCCGCCCGGACATCGCGATCTCGGTGCTGCGGCTCGCCCCGACGGTCGGGCCGGATCTCAACGCCGCGTCACCGCGGGTGATCAGCTCGCCGGTGGTGCCGAGCGTATTCGGCCGGGACGCGCGGCTGCAGTTGCTGCACGAGGAGGACGCGCTCGCGGCGCTCGAACGGGCGACGGTCGCGGGTCCGGCGGGGACGTTCAACGTCGCCGGCGACGGCGTGCTGATGTACTCGCAGGCCATCGCCCGGGCGGGTCGGCTCGAGTTGCCGATGCCGTTCTTCCTCTTCCAGGGCATCGGGCGGGCGCTGATGGACCCCGCTATGCGCTCGGTCGACCCGGGCCAGCTGGACTTCTTCCGGTTCGGCTACGCGGTGGACACGACACGAATGCGGACCGTGCTCGGCTTCGAGCCACGGTGGACGACGATGCAGGCATACGACGATTTCATCAGGGGCGCAGCGCTGCGGCCTGTGATCAAACCGGACTGGATCGACGCGGCGGAGGCCGGGTTGCTCAGGCTGGTCGGTGCAAACACAGGGGCGAAGGCGGGGACGCGGTGAGCAGGACAGCAATCGAGGACAGGGCGGCCAACGGCGAGGTCGCGAAGGTAATTCCGCTGCGTGTGGAGGCTCCGCGGCGCACGCCGCGTCCACGCGCAGAACTGCATGCCGAACCCGGCGTCGAATCGCCGGTCACGTCGATCACGGACCGGATCGACGCACAGGAGGGCCCCGGGTTCGTCGACAGTGTGCGGAACTCGCTCGCCGACACGATCAGCGGCACCGCGGCCTTCTTGCGGCGCCGGATCACCGGCGACTACTCGATCGACGAGTTCGGCTACGACGAGGATCTCGCCGAGTCGGTGATCCTGCCGGCGTTGCGGCCGACGTTCGAGAAATGGTTCCGCGTCGAGGTCAGCGGGATCGAGAACATCCCCGAGCACGGGGGCGCGCTCATCGTCGCCAACCACGCCGGCGTGCTCCCGATCGACGGTCTGATGACGCAGGTCGCCGTGCACGACAACCACCCGAAGCGCAGGCCGCTGCGGATGCTCGCCGCGGACCTCGTGTTCGAGACCCCGATGCTCGGCACCGCGGCGCGCAAGGCGGGCCACACGCTCGCGTGCAACGCGGACGCGGAACGCCTGCTGCGCAACGGCGAACTCACCGCGGTGTTCCCGGAGGGCTTCAAGGGCATCGGCAAGTCGTTCGCCGACCGGTACAAGCTGCAGCGGTTCGGTCGCGGCGGGTTCGTGTCCGCGGCGGTGCGCACGGGCGCGCCGATCATCCCGTGCTCGATCGTCGGGTCCGAGGAGATCTACCCGAAGATCGGTGACCTCGCGCCGCTCGCCCGGTTGCTCGGGCTGCCGTACATCCCGGTGACGCCGTTCTTCCCGCTCTTCGGGCCGCTCGGGCTGGTCCCGCTGCCGTCCAAGTGGTACATCGAGTTCGGCGAGCCGATCCGGACCGACGGCTACGACCA
>DATDBL010000409.1:0-16884 GCA_036524855.1 Aldersonia sp.
CATGGTGACCGCAGGCACCAGCGGCTTGCCCAGCCCGACGCCGAGGACGAGTTCGGTCAACTCGCCGGGCACCTCGTCCCCGTCGCCGAGCGGGAACTGCACCTCGACGCGCCCGTCGTGCTGCGGTACCTTTATCTGCCAGCCCTCGTCGGTGCCGCCGGTGCGCCGCCGCAGCGTCACCTTCCGGTTGCGCAGGTCGCCGTCGGCCGTGTCCAGGTAGGCGTTGACGAGTTCGACCTGCGACGTCTCCGCCCGCGTCCCACCGACCACCTCGGTCACGTCGGGCACGAGGAAGTCGTCGTCGACGTCGTACTTGTCTTCCCGCTCGAGGTACTCCCGCATGCGTCCAGGTTTTCACGATCTCGGCAGCCAGACGTCCCCGGCGTCCGAATCCAGTGACGAATAGGGCACCGCCCGCTGTTTTCGCCCCAATCGACACGCGCCGAGGGCTAGCATCACCACGCGTCCGTTTGTTCTGTCAACCGCCAGCGGTCATCAACTTCGGATCCAGCAAAGGGGTATGTCCGATGCCTTCGATCTCAGCAGCCGACATCGTTTCGTCCCTCGGCGGGGCCGACAACGTCGAGAGCCTCTCCCACTGCGCGACCCGGTTGCGTTTCCAGTTGCGTGACTCGTCGATCGTCGACCAGAAGGCGGTCGAGGCCGTGCCCGGCGTGTTGGGGGCCGTCCCGCAGGCAGGCGACCGGTTCCAGGTCGTGATCGGCGGTGCGGTGCAGACCGTCTACAACGACATCAGGGCGCTGCCGAACATGGGCGGCGCTGGTGGTGGCGGCGACGACGACGCGGCCGCGATCAAGGCCGCGGCCCGGGCCAAGGGTCCACGTGGAAAGGCCGCCTGGCTCGACACCCTGTTCGAGTACCTGTCGGATTCGTTCCGACCGGTTCTCGGCGCGTTGCTCGGCGCCTCACTGTTCATCACGTTCATGTCGCTGATGGCGACGCTCGACGTCATCCCGTCATGGAATGCTCCCGGCGTCACGCTGGAGCCGTCCTGGGCGTTCATCAATCTCTGCTGGCAGTGCGTGTTCGTCTTCCTGCCGCTGATGATCGCGTACAACGCGTCGAACAAGGTCGGGGCCGACCCGTGGGTCGGGTTCGCGGTCATGGCTGTGCTCATGCTGCCCGGGTTCGCAGCACTGCGGGAGGACCCATCGGTGCAGACGCGGGTGGTCGCCGGCTCCGAGATCCAGACCGTCGACATCTTCGGGATCCCGCTGACGCTGTTCGACTACAGCTCGCAGGTGTTCCCACCGCTGATGATGGCCGCGGTCCTCGGCGTGCTCTACAAGTACCTGAAGAAGCTGATCCCGGCGAACATCCAGCTGATCTTCGTGCCGTTCTTCGCGATGCTGATCATGATTCCGTTGACGGCGTTCCTCATCGGCCCGATCGGTGTCTACATCGGCGCCGGTCTCGGCGACCTCCTGAAGTCCATCAACGACTTCTCGCCGTTCATCTTCGCGATCGTCATCCCGCTGGCGTATCCGTTCATGGTGCCGCTGGGACTGCACTGGCCGATCAACGCGATCATGCTGATCAACATCCAGACCCTCGGCTACGACTTCATCCAGGGCCCGATGGGCGCCTGGAACTTCGCCTGCTTCGGTGCCACCGCGGGTGTGCTCTACCTGGCCTGGCGTGAGAAGGACTCGCAGATGAAGCAGACCTCGACCGGTGCGTTGGCGGCGGGTCTGCTCGGCGGCATCTCCGAACCCTCGCTCTACGGTATCCATCTGCGCTTCAAACGGATCTATCCCCGCATGTTGGTCGGCTGCTTCGTCGGCGGCCTGATCATCGGCATCGGTGGCGGCGTGACGACCAACGCCTTCGTGTTCACCTCGCTGCTGACGATTCCCGCGTTCGACCCGATCGGGCTGTACGGGATCGCCGTCACCGCGGCGTTCGTCACCGCGATGGTGCTGGTGATCCTCGGCGGCTACCGCACAAAGGAGCAACAGACAGAGTTCGAGGCGTCCCGCGTCACCGTCGCGGATCTGGAGCGGGCGCCCGCCGGGGCCAGCTCCGCGACAGTCGTCGCCGCCGCCGCGACCAGGGCCGCGGACGACAGCGGCATTGTCACCGAGATCGCGTCGCCGCTCGACGGCACACTGCTGCCGCTGAGCGACGTCCCCGACCCGGTGTTCGCCAAGGGGACGATGGGCCCGGGCGTCGCGATCACGCCGTCCGGCGACACGGCGTACTCCCCCGGTAAGGGAACGGTCGTGGCCGCCCAACCGACAGGTCATGCATTCGGCCTCGTGCTCGACGGCGGGATCGAGGTGCTCATCCACATCGGCATCGACACCGTCAACCTCAAGGGCGAGGGCTTCGACGTGAAGGTCAAGGCGGGCCAGAAGGTTCAGACCGGCACACCACTGGTAACCTTCGACCGCAAGATCATCGAGGACGCCGGCTACTCGATCGTCACCCCCGTGATCATCCTCAACTCGAAGAAGTTCGCCACGGTCGACCCCGGCGCCCCCGGCCCGATCGCTGTCGGAGACCCGGTGATGGTCATCGCGCCCAAGCCGGCGGAGGCGAACGTCTGATCCTGGGATGAGAACCCGCGGCGACAGAGCCGACAGCGGGTTTCATGCGTCGAGCTGCAGTGCCACCGCAGCGGCGAAGTCGGGGACGTCCCGGGCGGGACTACCACCGCGTGTTAGTTCCCGGGCGGCGACCACGACGGGCGTCGACCACGATAGCTCGCCGAGGTTCAGGGTCATGCCAGCGCATCCGCAAGTACGCGAATCGTCTGTCGTCGCTCATCTGCTCAACAACACCGACGAACTCCATACCTTCAGCAATGTCGATGGCCAGCACTTCATCGCCCAACTCGAGTGGATCGGACGCCTTCCGCTGACTCGCGCGCACCAACCCGCCCCGGTGCGTTGTACTGAAGTCGACCGCGACGGTCTTCATCTGCTTCTCTTCTTTCCGCCAGTCGGGTTGGGGATCGGTTCATCAAAGCACCGGATGAACCGCTCCACATCCGCCACGCCCACCTGGTCCGAGAACACAACATGATAATGGGTGTTCGGCTGGCCGTCTGACGGGTCATGAATGAGACGAAACCCAGCGTCACGAAGACGCGCCACGGTCGTGACCTGGACCTTCGCGTGCGGAATGCCGCTCGACCTGCATAAAGACTCCAGGTCGTCGGTCGTCTGGCCACTGCAGAACACTGACAACACCGGCCCATCACCGTCCTCGATTGCGTCCACAATCTTCTCTAACAACGCCTCTGGATCACGCGAGGTTCCTCCTCGGACGACGGTGGCGGCACGGTCGAGACACACGTGCGGGATGCTCCCAGAACACTCCGACATCGCGCGGAGCTGAATCTCGACCTTGCTCTTCCGACCAGGTGCGGACTGGCGATGCTCCGCTGTGTCGTTCTCCGACCGTTCTAGCCTCTGACCTGCTGTTCCTCTGGTGGGGCGGGCGGGGCTCGAACCCGCGACCAATGGATTATGAGTCCACGGCTCTAACCGACTGAGCTACCGCCCCGGTGGCGCGTGCGCCGATGCTACCCGCCGAGCAGCCAGCCTCGCCGAGAGGGCAACCATTGTCGGTTTTGCCGGCGCCAGACCGACAACCACTACCCTCTCGACGACCCCGCACCCGGTCCGCCCGACACCCGCTACCGTCACCCATGTGCAGAACCTCGTCGCCAAGGCCCTCGCCGTCCACCAGGCGATCTACGAGCACAGCCGCGGCTGGATCGGCCATCGCCTCGTCTTCGGCATGCCCACCCTGCTGCTGCATACCGTCGGCCGCAAGACCGGCAAATCCCGCACCGCCGCCCTCACCTACGGCCGCGACGGCGACAGGTACCTGATCACCGCCTCCAACGGCGGGTCGCCCAGGCCGCCGGGATGGCTGGCGAACCTCGCCGCGCAACCGGACTGCGAGATCCAAATCGGCCGCACCCACCACAAGGTCCGCGCCCGCATCGTGCTCCCGAAAGACCCCGAGTACCCGCACTATTGGGACATCGTGAACCGCGTCAACCGCGGCCAGTACCGCGAGTACCAGAAACGCACCACCCGCGACCTCGCGATCGTGGAACTCACCCCGCGAACCTAGTGCCGCAACTCCAACGGCGAGCGCAGCCACGGCCCGACCGTCGCGTCGCGCGCCAACGAACTGATCACCACGTTCGAGCCGACGACGATCACCGCGAAAACGAACAGCCAGCCGATCATGGTGAACACCAACCCCAGGATCCCGAACTGCGACATCGCCGACGCCGAGGCCCGCGGCATCGCGACCGCGCCGCCGAACCGCAGCAACGACAGCCCGACCGCCGTCAGCGCACCGATGATCAGCAGGATCCGCAGCGGCAACCGTCCCCCGGTCAGCAGGTGCGGCAGGTACGCCCATAGCACCGTCCAGATCACGAATCCCAGGGCGTAGTCGAGCACGTGCCCGCCGATGGGTAGCCGCGCCGCCAGGTGCGCCGCCGCGAGCAGCACGATCGCGACGATCACCACGAACAGCACCATCACCCACCGCCAAGCCTGCTTCATCTTCGCGACCGGCACGTCCCAGCAGCGGCCGTACATGCGACCGAGCGCCCGGGCGAACGACGTCGCGCTGATCACGATCATGAGCAGGCCGACGACGCCGAACGTCGCGGCCGACGGGGTCGTGGTGTCGGCGTAACTCTCGATCTGCGCGCCGAACGGCACCAGCCCGACCCAGCTGGCGATGTCGTCGACCGCCTCGTGACTGCCGAACGACGACACCGCGATCAGCACCGGCAGGATCGACGTGAACGCCTGGGCGGCCAGCGTCATCGACCGGTCGGCGATCTCGGCGCGGAACAGGTCCGCAACCACGCGCACCGCGATCGATCCGCGCGCGTCGGCCGCGATCCGGTCGTAGGTGACCCGGGCGTTCGCGACGGTCCGCTCGCGCAGCCCGGGCTCAGCTGTCACGGGTTTCGGGGGCGGGTCGGTCTGCGGCTGGTTCTGCTGAGTCATCGGATTGGGTGTCATCGGAGGGAACGTCATCATCGGAGGCACCGTCGGTGGGGATCGTGTCGGCGTCGGGCGGTGGCCCCGCCCGCTCGGCATTGTCCGGTTTCACCTTGCTGGTGAGCAGCACGTCTGCCCACCGCGTCGAGGGATCGATGTCCACCAGCAGCGCCTTGGCCATCAGCGACAACGGTATCGCCAGGATCGCACCGAGCGGCCCGATCACCCAGGCCCAGAACACGAGCGAGAGGAACGTCAGCGTCACCGACAACCCCACCGCGTCGCCGACGAACTTCGGCTGGATCACCGACTGCAGGGTCACGTTGATCACGCTGTAGACCACGATCACCGCGATCATCAGCTTCGGCCCGCCCTGCAGCAGTCCGAGCAGGGCCGGCGGAATGAGCCCGATGACGAACCCGATGTTGGGGATGTAGTTGGTGATGAACGCGAGGATGCCCCACAGGATCGGCAGCGGAATCCCCAGCCACCACAGCGCGATGGAGTCGAGACCGGCGACGATCAACCCGAAGATCGTGGACACCACCAGGTAGGTGCGCGTACCGCGGGCGAAGCTCGAGAATGCTGCGGCGATGTCCGGGCGCATCCGGTTGAGCACGTTCATCCGCGACGAATAGGTGATCGCGTCGACGGCCATGAACAGCAGCAGCACGATGATGAACAGCAGGTTCGAGAACACCCCGAGTGCACTCTCGACGATGGTGCCGACGAGGTCGATCACCTTGCTCGCGTCGACGTTCGAGATCAGCTGCTGGCCCTGTTCCCCGCCGATGCCCTGCTTCTGCAGGAAGTCCTGCGCGTTGGCGACGAGTTGGTCCATGTCGTCGGCATAGGTCGGCAGCAGCGTGGCCAGCTTCGCCACCGAGACCACCAGGGACACCACGAGCACCGCGAGGATCCCCCACACCATGAGCAGCGCGATGAGCAACGCGAGCCACCCCGGGAGGCCCTTGCGGCGCAGCCAGTCCGGCAGGGGCTGAACCGTGACGGTCAGCATCAGCGCCAGAAACGTCGGCCCGATAACCGACGCGAACTCCTTGGCCCCCGCGATCGCGACCACGGTGCCGGCGAGGCCGAGCAGCACGATCACCCCGCGCGGCAGCGACCACGGCGCCTCGACTTCCGGCTGCGTCGATCTCGCGGTCGTCGATCTCGCGGTCATCGGCACCTGCTTTCCCGTCGTACGGTCGGTGCCGCAACATTCGCAGTAGACCTGCGCAATTGCAACGGACGCGCCCGAGGACGGCGAAAGCTCACCCGCTACGGGCGAGCGAAAGCTACAGGATCGCGGCGGTGAGCCAGATCAGTCCGGTGGTCGCGAGCCCCACGAGGAGCCCGGCGGGTACGGAGGCCAGCACGATCGCGCTGAAGACGGTCAGCGACAGGACGAACGCGACCATCGCGAGCACGACGGCAACCCGGCTGCCGAGCAGATGGACCTCTCCGTCATGGACCGTGCGCTCGGCTGCTCGCGTCATGCATCCCACCTGTCTCATACGTAACACTGGCAACACCAACTGTCGCAAGCCGGTGTGAACAACGAAAGACCGCCGACTCAAGAGTCGGCGGCATTTCGATATCGGTGTGGTAACGAAGACCGTGCGATCAGGCGAGACCCGGAGCGACGGTGAGATCGGCAGCGGTGGCCGCGCGCACGTCGTCGACGCTGACGCCCGGGGACGTCTCGACGAGCAGCAGCCCGTCCGGGGTCACGTCGATCACCGCGAGATCGGTGATGATGCGCTGCACGCAGTGCTTGCCGGTCAGCGGGATGGTGCACACGGGCAGGATCTTCGGAGCGCCCTTGCGGGTGGTGTGCTCCATCATCACGATGACCCGGCCGGCACCGTGGACGAGGTCCATCGCCCCACCCATGCCCTTCACCATGTGGCCGGGGATCATCCAGTTGGCGAGGTCGCCGGCGGCGCTCACCTGCATGGCGCCGAGGACGGCGACGTCGACCTGGCCGCCACGGATCATGCCGAAGGACTGCGCCGAGTCGAAGTACGACGCACCGGGCACGACGGTGATGGTCTCCTTGCCCGCGTTGATGAGTTCGGGGTCGAGTTCCTCCTCGGTTGGGTACGGTCCGACGCCGAGCACGCCGTTCTCGGAGTGCAGCACGACGGTGATGTCGTCGGAAAGGTAGTTCGGCACGAGCGTGGGCATGCCGATGCCGAGGTTGACGTACTGGCCGTCACGGAGTTCCTGCGCGACGCGGGCCGCCATGCCCTCGCGTGAGAGTCCGACAACCTTCTTCTCCGATGTGGTCATGATGCACGCACCGTCCGCTGCTCGATTCCGACGTTGACCGGCCCGACGTGCACGACCCGCTGCACGTGGATCCCGGGGGTGTGGACCTCGTCCGGGTCGATCTCGCCGGGCTCGACGAGATGCTCCACCTGGGCGATGGTGATCCTGCCGCAGGCAGCCGCCGGCGGATTGAAGTTGCGCGCGGTGCGCCGGTACACGAGGTTGCCTTGCCGGTCGCCCTTCCACGCGTGCACGAGCGCGAAGTCGGCGAAGATGCCCTGCTCCATCACGTAGCTCTCGCCGTGGAACTCGCGGGTCTCCTTCGGCGGGCTGTACACCGCGACGCCGCCCTTGGCGTCGTAACGCTGCGGCAGGCCGCCCTCGGCGACCTGGGTGCCGACGCCGGCGGTGGTGAAGAACGCCGGAATGCCCGCACCACCGGCGCGCATGCGCTCGGCGAGCGTGCCCTGCGGGGTGAACTCGACCTCGACCTCGCCGGCCATGTACTGGCGCGCGAACTCCTTGTTCGAGCCGATGTAGGAGCTGATCGTGCGCCGGATCCGGTGCTGCTCGAGCAGCAGGCCCAGGCCGAACCCGTCGGTGCCGCAGTTGTTGCTGGCGATCTCGAGGTTGGTGGCGCCCTGCTCGAGCAGCGCGGTGATCAGTATTTCCGGGATTCCTACGAGGCCGAACCCGCCGACAGCGATAGTGGCACCGTCGTGGATGTCGGCGACCGCTTCGGCGGCGGTGGCTATCTGTTTGTCCATCACGCCGACCACTCTAACGCAATCGTTCGCAATATGCACTAGTGTTCGTGATACGAACTTCCCACAGTTTCTCACAGCCCGAGGCGTTGATCGCCGTCGATCCGGTGGGCTACTGTTCACATAGCGTTCTACTGTACGGATACCGAACGGAGTAGCGAATGTCGACGACTGCGGTCCTGCACTACGAGGAACGAGGCAATCCCGACGGCCCCGCCCTGGTCCTGCTCGGCTCGCTCGGCTCCGACCTGTCGATGTGGACGCCGCAACTGATCGCCCTCGCCGACCGGTTCCGCCTCGTCGCGATCGACCACCGCGGCCACGGCAAGTCCGAGGTCCCGCCCGGCCCGTACACCGTCGCCGACCTCGCCGGTGACACCCTCGCCGTGCTCGATTCGCTCGCCATCGACTCCGCCCACTTCGTCGGCCTGTCCCTCGGCGGCGCGGTGTCGCAGTGGCTCGCGATCCACCACCAGGACCGCGTGCGCACGCTGACCCTGCTGTGCACCGCCGCGAACTTCGCCCCGTCACAGGCCTGGACCGACCGCGCCGCCACGGTGCGCGCCGACGGCGTCGACTCGATCGCCGACGCGATCGTCGATCGCTGGTTCTCCCCCCACCTCACCGCCCGCGACTCCGAATTCGTTGCCGCGCACCGGCAGATGATCGCCGCCACCCCCGACGAGGGCTACGCGGGCTGCTGCGAGGCGCTGGCCACCTTCGACGCCCGCCCGGATCTCGCCCGCATCGTCGCGCCCACCCTCGTCATCGCGGGCGCCGTCGACCCGGCCACGCCGCCGGACCTGATGCGCAGCCAACTCGCCGACCAGATCACCGGCGCGAAATTCCACGTGCTCGACCCCGGCGCGCACCTGGTCAGCGCCGAGCAGGCCGGACCGGTCAGCGCGCTGATCGCCGAGCATGCCGGTGGCGCCGAGGCCCGCAGCGCCGCCCACGACGCCGGGATGCGGGTGCGCCGGTCGGTCCTCGGCGACGCCCACGTCGACCGTGCCGTCGAAGGCACCACCGAGTTCACCGCACCGTTCCAGGACTTCATCACCCGCACCGCGTGGGGCGACATCTGGAACCGCCCCGGACTCGACCACCGCACCCGGCGGCTGCTCACGCTCGCGGTACTCACCGCGGTCGGCAACGAGCACGAACTCGACATGCACATCCGCGCCGCGCTTCGCGCGGGCCTGGACCCCGACGATCTCGTCGAGGTTTTCCTGCACACCGCCGTCTACGCGGGCGTGCCCAACAGCAACCGCGCGTTCGCCCTCGGCAAGGCCGCCCTCGCCGAGATCGATCCGGCCGAATCGACCCCATGACCGATCCCGCCCCGTCCTCCGGCGCCGCCCCGTCCTCAGACTATGTACAGTCCCTCGCCCGGGGCCTGGCCGTCATCAAGGTGTTCGACGCCGAGCACCCGAAGTTGACGCTCAGCGACGTGGCGCGGCGCACCGACCTCACCCGCGCCACCGCCCGCCGATTCCTGTTGACGCTGCACGAACTCGGCTACGTCCAGACCGACGGGTCGCTGTTCTGGCTGACGCCGCGGGTGCTCGAACTCGGCTACAGCTACCTGTCGAGCCTGTCGCTGCCGGAGATCGCCGGCCCGCACCTCGAGGCGCTCGCGGAGAAGGTGCGCGAGTCGAGTTCGGTGTCGATCCTCGACGGTGACGACGTCGTCTACGTCGCCCGGGTACCCGTCAGCCGGATCATGACCGTGTCGATCAACATCGGCACCCGCTTCCCCGCGTTCGCCACCTCGATGGGGCGGGTGCTGCTCGCCGGACTGCCACCGGACGACATCGACGCCTACCTCGAACGGATCCGACTCGACCAGCTCACGAGCCGCACCGTCGTCGACGTCGCGAGGCTGCGAGCCGAACTCGATACCGTTGCGCACCAGGGCTACTGCATCGTCGACCAGGAACTCGAACTGGGCCTGCGCTCGCTGGCCGCGCCGATCGTCGACCCGGACGGCCGCGTCGTCGCCGCGGTGAACATCTCCACTCAGGCGGCGCGCTACACCCTCGACGACGTTCACGCCAACCTCGTTCCCGCCGTGCGCGCCACCGCGCACGCCATCTCCACCGACCTCGCCCGTACCCAACACCGACCCGCCCTACTACATAGAGGAGCCACTCATGTCTGATGTCGTCATCTGCGAACCGCTGCGCACCCCGGTCGGCCGCTTCGGCGGCATGTTCCGCGACCTCGGCCCGGAATCCCTGGCCGCCACGGTCATCTCCGAACTCGTCGCCCGCACCGGCATTTCCGGTTCCGACGTCGACGACGTGATCATCGGGCAGGCATCCCCGGGCGGCGAGGCCCCGGCGATCGGCCGGGTCGCGGCGCTCGACGCCGGCCTCGGCATCGACGTGCCGGGGCAGCAGGTGGACCGCCGCTGCGGATCGGGCCTGCAGGCAATTGTCAACGCGGTGCTGCAGGTGTCCAGCGGCGCGTGTGATCTGGTCCTCGCCGGCGGCGCGGAATCCATGAGCCAGGCCGAGTTCTACGCGACTGGCATCCGCTGGGGCGTCAAGGGCCAGGGCGTCTCGCTCGACGACCGCCTCGCCAGGGCGCGGGTCACCGCCGGCGGCAAGAACTTCCCCGTGCCGGGCGGCATGATCGAGACGGCCGAGAACCTGCGCGCCGAGTTCTCCATCAGCCGCGCCGACCAGGACGCGCTGGGCGTGCAGTCGCATCAGCGCGCCGTGGCGGCGCAGAAGGACGGCGTTTTCGCCGAGGAGATCGTCGCGGTCGCTGTGCCGCAACGGAAGTCGGAACCGCTGCTCATCGATACCGACGAGCACCCCCGCGCGGACACGAGCCTGGAGTCGCTGGCGAAGCTGCGCCCGATCCGCGCCAAGATCGACCCCGATTCCACCGTCACCGCCGGCAACGCGAGCGGCCAGAACGACGGGGCCGCGCTGTGCATCGTCACCACCGTGGAGAAGGCGAAACAGCTGGGTCTGCGGCCGCTGGCCCGGATGGCGAGCTGGGCTGTCGCCGGCGTGCCGCCGCGCACCATGGGCATCGGCCCCGTCCCCGCGTCGGAGAAGGCGCTCGGCCGCCTGGGCCTGACGCTGGCCGACATGGGGGTCATCGAACTCAACGAAGCCTTCGCCGCCCAAGCCCTCGCCGTCATGCGCACCTGGGGCGTCGACCCCACCGACGAGCGGATCAACCCGCACGGCTCCGGCATCTCCCTGGGCCACCCCGTCGGCGCCACCGGCGCCCGCATCCTCGCCACCCTGCTGCGTGAGATGAACCGCCGCGAGGCCCGCTATGGCCTCGAAACCATGTGCATCGGCGGCGGCCAGGGCCTCGCCGCCGTCTTCGAGCGCGTGTAAGCGGCTTCGCCGCGGGCCCACTCACGACCCCGCGGGCCCACTCACACCGCGACGTCGCGCACCTTCTGCACGCGTCGCGCACGGTGCAACGCGCGCGGCGCGTGGAAACGGTGCGCGGCGTGCCTGCGTCGAACCCCGGGCACCGACCGTGCCGACGCATCCGGTGTCGCGCAGGCCCCCACCCGTGCCCCCGCGATAGGCTGGCAGCACCGAATCGATGCCGGCCGGTTCGCGGCGGTCGGCGCCGAGGATTGGGGTTGCTGATGGACGAGGTCGATCCACTCGCAACCCAGCGCACATTGGCGCCGGACATCGCCGCAGAGTTGGCCGACGAGGGATTCGGCAACCCCGACCTGATCGGCAAGGGCGGCTTCGGCGCCGTCTACCGCTGCCGCCAACCCGAACTGGACCGGACCGTCGCGATCAAGGTTCTCTCCGGCGACCTCGACGACGCGAACCGGCAGCGGTTCCTGCGCGAGCAGCGCGCGATGGGCCGACTGTCCATGCACCCGAACATCGTGACGATCCTGCAGGTCGGCGCAACCCGCAGCGGGCGGCCGTACCTGGTGATGCAGTACCACCCACTGGACTCGCTCGACGCCCAGATCCGCCGCACCGGAGCCCTCGACTGGCGCGAGGTCGTGCACCTCGGGATTCGCATCGCGGACGCACTCGGCGCCGCCCACGCCGCCGACATACTGCACCGCGACGTCAAACCGGGGAACATCCTCGTCACCGATTACGGCGAGCCCCAACTGACCGACTTCGGCATCGCCCAGGTCGTCGGCGGATTCCACACCACCGACGGCGCCATCTCCGGGTCCCCCGCGTTCACCGCCCCGGAGGTGCTGAGCGGACAGCCACCCAGCGTCGCGTCGGATCTCTACGGACTCGGCTCCACCCTGTTCTGCGCCGCCACCGGCCACGCCGCGTTCGAACGCCGGCGCGGCGAGCAGGTCGTCGCCCAGTTCCTCCGCATCGCCAACGACCCGACACCGGCCCTGCGCGGCCACCCGATCCCCGACGCCCTGGCCCACGCCATCGAACACGCCATGGCCCGTGACCCCGCCGACCGCCCAGCCAGCGCGGCCGAGTTCGAGGAGGAACTGCGTGCCGCCCAGCGCAGCAGCGGGATCGCCGTCGAGCAGGCCCGCCCGCCGGCGGCGCCACCGGAATCGACGGTCGAAACGGGTGGCGCCCACGCGACCACGACCCACCCGAGCGAACGCTCCGCCGGGCTCACTCCGCCCGCCCCCGCAACCCGGTTCCGGCCGCCGCTGCCACCGCGGGAGCGGGTGCCGCGTGCCCGGCTGATCGAGGCGTTGCGTGGCGCCGGGCGCCCCCGCCTCACCGTCATCCACGGCCCGGCCGGTTTCGGCAAGAGCACCCTGGCCGCACAGTGGAGCGCGACGCTCGCCGCGGAGGGGGTGGCCGTCGGCTGGTTGACCATCGACCGTGACGACAACAACGTCGTCTGGTTCCTGGCGCACCTGATCGAGGCGCTGCGCCCGGTCCGCCCAAGGCTCGCAACCGAACTCGGCCAGATTCTCGGCGATCACGGCGAAGAGGCCGACCGCTACGTGCTGACGTCGCTGATCAACGAGATCCACCAGGGCGGTCAGCCGTTGGCTGTGTTCGTCGACGACTGGCATCGAGTCACCGATACCGCCACGATCGCCGCGATGGACTTCCTCCTCGAACGCGGCTGCCATCATCTGCCGATCGTGGTCACCAGCCGCTCGCGCTCCGGGCTGCCGACGAGTCGGATGCGAGTGCAGCATGAGCTGGTCGAAATCGACGCCACCGCACTGCGTTTCGATCCCGACGAAACCGCGGCGCTGCTCGCGGAACTCGGCGGGGTGCAGTTGGACCGCGAGGATATCGACGAGTTGACCCGCTCGACGGACGGATGGGTCGCCGCCCTGCAACTCGCGTCGCTGTCGCTGCGCGGGCACGGCGATCCCGCCGAGCTGATCGGCCACATCTCCGGCCGCCACCGCGGCATCGCGGAGTTCCTCACCCAGAACGTGCTCGACATGCTCGAGCCCGAGATGCTCGACTTCCTGCTCACGACCTCGATCACCGAACGAACGTGCGCAGAGCTGGCCGCCCTGCTCGCCGGGGTCGAGCGCGGCGGCGCGCTGCTCGAGGAAGCCGAAGAACGCGACCTCTTCCTCACCAGGCTCGACGAGGAGGGCGAATGGTTTCGCTACCACCACATTTTCGCAGAGTTCCTGCGCCGCCGCCTCGACCGCGACCACCCCGGCCGCGCCGTCGAACTGCACCGCACCGCCGCCGAGTGGTTCGCCGCCCGGAGACTGCTCAGCGAGGCCGTCGACCACTGGCAGGCCGCCGGCGACGAGCAGCGGGCCGTCGACCTCGTCGAGCGTGACGGCACCTACCTGCTCGAGCACTCTCAGATGACGACCATGCTGGGCCTTGTCGCCAAGCTCCCCCAAAACGCGGTCGCCGCGAGCCCGCGCCTGCAACTGCATGCCGCGTGGGCGAACATCCTGCTGCAACGCACCGGCCGCGCGAAGGCGGCGCTGGGACGCGCGCGGGCCGCGCTGACCCGCGCGTCGCTCGATGATGACGAAGTCCGCACGCTCACGATCGAGGCCGACGTCGTGACGGGTGTCGCAACCGCACACACCGACCGGGTCGACGGCATCGACGACCTCCTCGCGGAATGCCTCGCGCACCCGGACGGGCTGCGCCCCTGGGTGGTGTCGGCCGCCGGGAATCTGGCCACCTACTCGGCGATCTATCGGTTCGATTTCGCCGAGGCCCGGCGCCGACAGCAGTGGGCGGCCCCACATCACGAACGGACGGTCGGGAAATTCAGCGCGATGTACGGGCACTGCCTGGCGGGGATCGCGGCCCGCGAACAGCTCGACATCGCCGGTGCCGAGGCAGAGTTCCGCGCCGCGCTGCGGTTGGCCCGCAGGTCCGCCGGCGCCCGCTCGCACGCGGCCCAGCTCGCCGGCGCGCTCCTCGGCGAAATCCTCTACGAACGCAACCGGATCGACGAGGCGAGTCGGCTGCTCGACGAGAGCGGCCGACTCGGCAACGAGGGCGGCATCGTCGAATTCATGCTCGCCCGGTTCGCCGTGGGCGCGCGGGTCCTGGGCCTGCGGGGCGACCGCGCCGCCGCCGCGCACCTTCTCGATATCGGCGCCGAGTGCGCCGACACGAACACGCTCCCCCGCCTGCGCGCCCGAGTCGACTACGAACGCGTCCTGATCGGCGTGCGGCCCGACACCGACGCCGTCACGTACGAGACCCGGCGCCATCCACGCGACGGCATCGAGCAGGGCACCGCGCAACTCGAGGACGCTCGCGCAATAGTCGAGACGATCGCCGGCGAGCAACCCGGGGACCTCGACGCCGCCTGCCGGTGGGCGCGCGAATGGGTGGAGCACCTCGAACCGAGCGGGCGCGAACTCGCGTTACTCCACGGGCAGCGACTTCTCGCCGGCTGCCTGGCGGTTTCCGGCCGCACCGACGAGGCGCGGGTGCTGGTGGCGAGGGTGGCTGCCCGTTGCGCCGGGCAGGGCATGGTTCGCTTCCTGGCCGACGGACGGCCCAGTCTGGGTGCGCTCGTGCGCCAATTGCGCGCGGACGAAGTTCCGCCGTCCTTCGTCGAGTCGGTCCTGGCCGCGATACCGACGCCGCAGCCCGGCTGACGGCCGCGCCAGCCGGCCTGACACCGCGCCAGTGTCGGCGAGCGGGGCGCTCCCGCCCCGCTCGCGTGCCACCGACGAACCGCGCAGTCGCGACGTGCGCCACCCGCGCGAGGCTACGCTAGGCAGCCGGGGGCATCAGGACCGAATCGATCAGGTAGACAGTCGCGTTGGCGGTCTGGACGCCACCACAGATCACACCCGCCTGGTTGACCATCAGGTCGTCGCCGGAGCCGGTCACCGTGAGCATCGCGCCCTGCGCCGTGGGATGTTCACCCGCGACCTGGTCGGGCGCGAGGCGACCGGGCACGACGTGGTAGGTCAGGATCGACGTCAACGTCGCCGAGTCGGTTTTCAGCGACTCGATGGTGGCCGGGTCGATCGCCGCGAATGCGGAATCGACCGGCGCGAACACCGTGAACTCACCGCCGTTGAGCGTGTCGACCAGGTTGACCTGCGGGTTCAGCTGCCCGGACACCGCTTGGGTCAGCGTGGTCAGCATCGGGTTGTTCGACGCCGCGACCGCAACCGGGTCCTGCGCCATGCCCTGCACCGATCCTGCGCCGGTGGGCACCTGTGCGGCGTAGGCGGCGCAGCCCGGGCCGACCAGGTCGGCCGCCTCGCCGGCAACCATCCCTGCCGAATTCGTCATCGGCATGTTCGGCGTCGGCATCGCCGAGGTTTCCGGCGAGGCCGGCGCCGACGCGGACGGCCCCGAGTCGTCGGACCCACAGGCCGACAAGCCGAGCACCGCAATCGCAGCCATGCTCACGACCGCAGACGTGTACCGAATATTCATGGAAAACACCACTTTTCGTCGTAGAGTTGAAACACCGTGCACCGAGTCGGTCATCGGGCATTCGGTACGAGCGCGCGAGCGGATGGGTGCGGACGAAGAAAATTCGAATCCTCCCGCGCACCCATCCACCACCGCGCCGGCCGCGAATGCACGCAAAAGGATTGAGGTGCAGCAATGACCAGCACGATTCGCAAGCGACCCGAGCCGGCGCGCCCGCCGACTCCGCGCCGCCACCTGTTGTCGCGGGTGCTGTCCGGCGTTCTCGCCGCCGCAGTGGTTATCGGCGTGGGCGAACTGATCGCGGTCCTGATCGCACCCGCCGCCGCCCCGTTCCTCGCGGTCGGCTCGAGCACCGTCGATCGCACTCCCGCCTTTGCTCGCGAGTTCGCGATCCAGACGTTCGGCACGAACGACAAGCCGGCGCTGTTCGTGGGAATGGCGCTGATCATCGTGGGAATCGCCGCCGTCGCGGGCATAGCCGAGCGCACCCGCGGACCGATCGGCAGCCTGATCCTCGGGATGCTCGGCGTCGTCGGCGTGTCGGCGGCGCTTGCGCGTCCGGGCGCAACATGGGTGTACGTCGTACCAACGGTGGTCGGGGTCATCGCGGGAATTTCGGTGCTGCGGATCCTCACCGCCGCCGCGCGAGAGCCGGTTGCCACGAACGATGCTGCGGAATACTCCCGGCGCCGATTCCTGGTCCTGGCCACGACGGCGACCGCGGTCGCCGCGGCAAGCGCCGCCGGCGCGCGCTACCTGGGCCAGCAAATTGCCGGGGCGGTGGAGAACCGCCTCGGTTTCCGCATCCCCGGTGTCGCCGCCGCCGACCGGGCACCCGCGATCGTCGCCGGAACCGACATCGGGGTCCCGGGTGTCACGCCGTTCATCACGTCGAACGCCGACTTCTATCGCATCGACACCGCGCTGCGGGTCCCGCAGCTGACCACCGATCAGTGGCGGTTGCGCATCCACGGCATGGTCGCGCGGGAGCTGACCCTC
>DATDBL010000410.1:0-6443 GCA_036524855.1 Aldersonia sp.
GGTCGCCGGCACCACGGCGGCGCTGCCGGACGGGTCCGCTGTCGGCGGGGATGACATCGGCGAGCAGACCCGGGAGGCGTTGCGCCGCATCGCCGCCGCGCTCGAGCAGGCGGGAGCGGGCCTCGCCGACGTCGTGCGCACCCGGATCTTCGTCACCGACATCGCCCGCTGGCGCGAGGTCGGCGCGGCGCATGCGGAGTTCTTCGCCGAGATCCGGCCCGCCTCGACCATGGTCGAGGTCGGCGCGCTGATCACGCCGGCCCTGCAAGTCGAGATCGAAGCGGACGCGATCATCCCCGACGAATAGCGAAGAGATCCCCGGTGACGCCGTTGTCACCGGGGATCTCGCGATATTCAGTTGTCAGATTCGGGCAGGCTCGAGATCGTCGTCGACCGCCTGCGGCTCGAGGTCGATGGTCGTGCGCAGCCGCTTGTTCGGCAGGAACGCGACGGCGATCAGCGTGACCACCGCGGCACCGGCCGCGACGAGGAAGATCATGCCCGTGGCGTCGCCGTAGGACGCGCGGACCAGGGCCTCGATCGGATCCGGCAGCGACGTCACGTCGAGGTTCCCGCTGCCGCTGCTCGCGCCGGCGTCGATGCCCATCGCGGCCAGGCCGGACGCGGTCAGTTCGTGCACCTTGGTCGCGAGGATCGAGCCGAGCACCGAGACGCCGATCGCGCCACCGAAGGTACGGAAGAACGCGACGCTGCTCGACGCGGCACCGATGTTGTCCACGCTCACGGTGTTCTGCACCGCCAGCACGATGTTCTGCATCAGCATGCCGGTACCCAGGCCGACCAGGAAGATGTAGCCGGCCACGAGCCACAGGTTGGTTGCGTGGTCGAGGGTGCCGAGCAGGGCGAACCCGCCGACCAGGATGGTCGCACCGGCGACGACGAACCGCTTCCATTTGCCGTACTTGCTGATCAGCTGACCCGACACGACGGACGCGGCGAGCATGCCCACGACCATCGGCATCGACAGCACACCGGCCATGGTCGGCGAGTAGCCGCGCGCGGTCTGGAAGTACTGCCCCAGGAAGGTGGTCGCACCGAACAGGCCGATGCCGACCGCGATGGACGCGATGATAGCCAGTGCGGTGGTCCGTTCCCGGATGATGTGCAGCGGGATGATCGGCGACTTGGCCCGCGATTCCACCCACACGGTCAGCGCGAGCAGTACGACGCCGAGGCCCACGAGCAGTTCGGATTGCGTGGAGATCCAGTCGAAGTAGCCGTCCTTGCCGGCGAACGAGACCCAGATCAGCAGCACGGACACACCCGCGGTCAGCAGGGTCGCGCCGAGCCAGTCGATGGAGACGCTCCCCTGGCGCTCGGTTTCGATGTGCAGCGTGCGCTGCAGCAGCACCAGCGCGATCACGGAGAGCGGGACGCACACGAAGAAGCACCAGCGCCACCCCAGGGGGCTGTCGACGATGACGCCGCCGAGCAGGGGGCCGCCCGACATCGACACGGCCATCACGGCACCGGTGTAGCCGTTGTACTTGCCGCGGTCGCGCGGCGAGACGATGCTGCCGATGATGGCGACGACGAGCGCGGTCAGGCCACCCATGCCGATGCCCTGGATCACCCGGGCCACGAGCAACACGGCCACGTTCGGCGCGAAGCCGGCGATGACCGAGCCGATCACGAAGATCACGATCGCCGACTGGACCATCACCTTCTTGTTGAACAGGTCGGCGAGCTTGCCCCAGATCGGCGTGGATGCTGCGGTGGCGAGCAGCGCGCTGGTGATCACCCAGGTGTAGGCCGTCTGTGACCCCTGCAGGTCGCCGATGATCGTCGGAAGCGCGGTGGCGACGATTGTCGTGCTCAGGAGCGCGGTGAACAGCGCCGCGAGCAGGCCGGTCATCGCCTCGAGGATTTCGCGGTGGGTCATCGCACCCGGGTGCTGCTGTGCCACCGCCTCGGTCGAGCTAGACATGTAGTTCCTTCTTGTTCGCTACCTGCACCGCGCCGGTGGCGTGGTGCGCATTCGTGGCAAGCGCGTCCTTGAGCTTGTGGATCGTGTGGCAGGCCGCCCGGGCGTCGTCCTCCGACCAATCGGCGAGCATGCCCGCGAGTTGGCGAGCGTGTCTCGCCCGGGTCCGTCGCAGCAATTCGACGCCATCGTCGGTCAGGCTGATCAGCGACGCGCGCCCGTCGTGGGGATCCGCGTCCCGCGCGATGTACCCGTTCGCGACCAGGTCCGACACCTGCCGGCTCAGCGCCGACTGGCTGATGCACATGTCGGCGGCGAGTTCGTTCTGTCGGCACCGTCCGCGCATGGACAGCAAGGCCAGCACGCCCATGGAACCCGGCAGCAGCTGGCCCTCCTCGGGAGAGGTGATTGCGACCCGGAACAGCCGTCCCATGAGATATAGCTCGTCTATGAGCGACCCCGCGGTGCGTTCCTCGACCATGACAGATACTTTCGCTCAGCAACTGGTTGACTTCCGCAACCATACGCTCAGTTACATGCGTTAATCAACTACTTGCGGGTGTCTGCTATTTCACATCGTGATCGTGGGCTCGGCGTCGTCGCGCCAGGCGATCCGCGTCGGCTCCGAGAAGCAGGCGAGTTGGGCGGCGTGATCACGGTCGAAGAAGTCCCACGCCCACTCGAGGAACGCGTCGACCTGGCTGTGCGCGCCACTGAGCAGGTGCGCATGCACGCCGAGCCACGCGGCGAACGCGATCGCGCCCTGGACGTGATGGTGGTTCGCGCCGATCTCGGCGACGGCCGCCCCGCGCCCGATCATCGCCATGATGCCCTTGTCCCTGTACACAAAGGGCTTCGCACCACGGTCAGCCGCCACGCGCGCGATGTTGTGCGCCGCCTGCTGCCCCGACTGCAGCGCCACCGACCCGAGTTGCGGCAGCATGTGCCCGCCGGGTCCGGGGATATTCGCGGCGTCACCGATCGCATACACCTCGGCGTGGCCGGGGACCGTCAGGTTGGGGCCGACGTCGATGCGCCCGCCACCGCCGGTGAGACCGTCGAGCCCCGCGACGACCGGCGCGGCCGATTCACCTCCGGCCCAGATCACGGTCGGCGAATGGATCGTCGAATCGTCCGAGAGCCGCACCCCGATCGGCGCGACCTCCGTCACGCCGATGCCGAGGCGTACGTCGACACCCATCTCGGTCAGCGTGCGCAACGCGTACTCGTGCGTCTGCCGGGTGAACGGTGCAAGCAGTTCGGTGCCGTGGTTGACGAGCGTTACCGCCCCGGCACCGGCGGGATGGCCGGTGCCACGCAGCGCGGTGAACAGTTCGGCGAGTGCGCCCGCGACCTCCACACCCGTCGGCCCGCCGCCGACCACGACGACGTCGTAGGGTGGCGAGCCCGCAATAACGTCCGCGAGGTGGCGGCGCAGCCGCTCGGCGTCGACGACCGAATAGAGCGGAAAACTGTGCTCGGCGGCGCCGTCGGTGCCGAAGAAGTTCGCGCGCGCCCCCGCCGATACGACCAGGAAGTGCCCGGCCAGCTCGGTCCCGTCGGCGAGGCGGACGGTCCGGCTCGCGGCGTCGAGCGCGACGATCTCGCCCCGATGCAGGGTGACCTGCGGCAGGTCGTCGAAGATCGACCGCAGCGGCCGGGCGACGTCCTCGACCGGCAACTGCGACGTCGCGACCTGATACAGCAGCGGTTGGAACTGGTGGTAGTCGTTGCGGTCGACGAGGTCGACCTCGATGTCGGCCTCCGCCAACGCATGCGCGCACGCCACCCCGGCGATGCCGGCTCCGGCGACGACGACGCGGGTCACTGTGACTTCCCTTGTTGCATGGCCAATATCAAACTAGGCGGCCGCGCCGCCCGTGAGTGGTTTCGGAGGCAGTGTTCATTCCCCGTCGCTTCGCTCGCCCCAGGCGGACTCCGCAACCACTCACGACCTGTGAGCAGCGTAAACCGTCCCCCGGGCCGTGAGCCGGAACTACTCTTGACACAAAACGCCGACGTCGATCGGACGCATCATGAGCACCACCCTTGGTTCCGCCGCCTCGTTCTTCGACGTCCCCACCACTCCGACCACAACGACCGCCGGCGACGTCGACCTGCCGATCAAGTACTACGACGGCACCGCCGTCATCGCGACGTTCATCGGCGACCCGGACGGCGTGAACGCCGCGCTCGACGGCACCGGTCTCACCCCGGCGCTGCACGTCGGCCGCAGACCGGTCGTGGCGATCGGTCTCTTCGACTACCGCCACACCGAAATCGGGGCCTACCGCGAAGTCGGGCTCGCGATCCCGGTCGTGCCGCACGCACGCAGGTTCGGTATCGCCGGCTGGCTGCAGCTGTACCGGCGCCCCACAAGCCGCGCCGACGGCATGTACGTCGTCGACCTGCCCGTCACGACCCAGATCGCCTGCACCGCAGGCATCGAGATCTGGGGCTTCCCGAAGTTCGTCACAGAGATCGCCGTCGACCTCGGCAACGGCCACCTAGAAGCGAATGTCGACGACCCTGGCGGCACGAACATCATGCGGCTCACCGGCCCCGCACGGCGCGTGCTGCCGACACCACCGCTGCATCTCGTCACCTACTGCGACGGCACCGGCCGCGTCGTGTGCGCCAACATCGAGGTCCGCAACGCCATGCGCACCCACGCTCCGGCGAACGTCCGCCTCACCATCGGCCCATCGACCCACCGCATGGCCGAGAACCTGCGCAGCCTCGGCCTCGACGGTGCCCGACCGTTTCTCGTCGTCTCCACGACCAGATTCCAGTCGCTGCTGAACGCTCCGCTCTCGTAAGTGGGAGTCGCCGAATCTCCATAACCGCGGATTCAAATCCGGCCTTGTCCCGCCCGTGCGAAGAGCGAAGAACCTTCACACGCCGTCGCCGAGATTCGGGCGGATGCGGACCTAGTAGCGAGTGGGGATACCCACCCCCGCCATGCAAAGTGACATAATCCCCCGCTTATTGATAGCCCAAATTGATTGTGCTGCAACACTTTCGAAGACGACCACTGTGGGATTCGGTTGTCCGTTGGCCATCGAAAACTCGACTCCGAGCATCGCAGTGAGGCGCTCGTCCGGCGGCGGCAACCTGTCCCGGATTAACATGCAGGACGGGTAAACAGGACGCCGAAAGGCGTAACCCCGCTGGTCGCAACGCAGCCGGTCAGGCGGAATGCCGTCCTGTCGGTCGACTAGAGATATCGACCGTCAAACAGGACATGATCCGCCGGGCCGGACCCTGGGTCGACACCGGAGGCCCCAACTGGGTGGCGTCCGGCTGGAGTCCTACGCCCAGATGGACTCGGACTGCCATCCGGGCGGGCAGCCCATCTCGGACTCCGTCCGGTTCATCGTGGCGAGTCCGGTCGTGATGCGGTCGGCGACGGTCGCCGTCCAGGTCGATCTGGGGCTGATGTGTTCGAGGAGGTAGGCCAGGGTCGCCAGCGATGCGTACACACGTTTGGTCACGGTCGGGGAGGCTGCGTGGTGCAACTGCGGTACCGCAAGCAGGTGCCGGTGGGAGAGCTGGACATCGATGTTGCGGTTCCACAGCCTCGAGTGGTGGGCGCAGATGTTGCGGATGTAGTTGAGGTTCTTCATCCAGCTCACAAGGGCGGCGCCGTGCCCGGCACCGGAGTTGTCGGTCAGGTCGAAACTGGCGGCAATGTCGTCGCGGTCCTTCTGCTTGAGGCCTTCGTACAGGCGGGACAGTCCACCGAAGTCGAGGATCTCGGTGACCACCCACACCGGGAGCGGTCCGCCGTACTTGCGGGTGAAGTGCTTGACGAACTCTTCCTTCGACCGGGACTGCTCTTGGGTGACCTTGCGGAGCCATTTCGCATGCGCGCTGTCGAGCCATTCGGCGTGCGCCGGCGGCTGGGCGGGACTACTCACGCCGACGAACTCGGTGCTCAGGACGTTCGGATCGGTGTGCGCGAAGGCACCGTGACGGCCGAGTGTCTGGCCGACCCGCAGACGCATCGCGACCTCGACCCGCTCGATGGCGTCGAGGACGAGGAGCTTGAGTCGGCGGTCGAAGTCGTAGAGCGCGACGACCTGCTCGAATGAGGTGCCCGGCTGAAAGGTGTCATCGACGATCGGTGCCCCACCGGCCGGCCGATGTCGAACCCGGTACGGGTACCAGTATCCGCTGAGTCGGTAGTAGCCGACCGAGTTCAGCCACCGCTCCGCGGCCGCGGGATCCGGCACCGTAATCCCGCGCGATTCGAGCAGTTGCCGTTGCTCGGGGATGGTCTTGAACGGTTTGCCGTAGGCGGAGCGAGTCACGAGAAAAGAAAACCAGCCTCCCCCTCGAAGGGAGCGGAAGGCTGGCCGTGTTGCCATCGAGTGTAGCGACGAACGCCGACAGGTCCAGCTTCCGGGTGCCACGGTTTACGCCGATCGCCAGAGACTGTGGTGCACATCACTCTCCTGTCGCCACGCATGATCCTCGCGGCTACCGGGACCAGGCG
>DATDBL010000411.1:0-20823 GCA_036524855.1 Aldersonia sp.
TTGTGGGCCGGGCCGGACCGGGTGAAGGCGAAGGTCACAATACGATCGTGATCACCTTCTCCTCGGTGTTGGCCTCGATCCCGGCCCACCCCAGTTCTCGACCGACGCCGCTGGTCTTGATGCCGCCCCACGGAAGGGCGGGGTCGATTGCCGCCCAACCGTTGACCCACACTGCGCCGGCCTGGATCTCCGCGGCGAGAGTGTGAGCGCGTGAGACATCGCGCGTCCAGATTGTCGCTGCTAGACCGTAATCGGTGTCGTTGGCGATGGCGAGGGCTTCGTCGGGGGTGTCGAACGGGATCACCGTGCCGACCGGACCGAAGATCTCTTCCTTGGCGATCTTCATCCGGTTGTCTGCATCGACGAAGATCGTGGGTTCGACGAAGAACCCGTCCCGATCGGGGCGTCCGCCACCAGCGGCGATACGCGCGCCACCGTCCACACCCGCCTGGATGTACTCGAGCACCGTGTCCCGCTGCTTCGCGTTCACCAGGGCGCCCATCGTGGTTTCCGGGTTCAGCGGGTCGCCGAGCACCTGCGCTGCGGCCGCGGCCGAAAGGCCCTCGACCACCTGCGAATACAGCGACCGGTGAACCAGGACCCGGGTGCCCGCCGCGCAGATCTGTCCCTGGTTGAAGAACAGCCCCATGGCGGTGCCGTCGATCGCCGCCTCGAGATCTGCGTCCTCGAGGATGATCTGTGGCGACTTCCCGCCGAGTTCGAGGGTGACCTTCTTGAAGGTGTCGGCCGCCCGCTTGGTGATGATCTTGCCGACTGCGGGGCTTCCGGTGAACGAGATCTTGTTCACGTCCGGGTGTCCGGCGATGGCGTCACCGGTCGTCTCACCCGGACCGGGCAGAACGCTGACGACACCGGCGGGGATGCCGGCCTCGTGGAGCAGACGTGCCAGATGCAGGATCGACAGCGGTGCGTCTTCCGGCGGCTTCACCACGACGGTGTTACCCGCGGCCAGTGCCGGTCCCAGCTTCCACGCCGCAATCATCAGCGGGGTGTTCCACGGGACGATCGCACCGATGACGCCGACCGGCTCGCGGACAGTGTAGGAGTGCGTCGGCTTCCCGAAGTAGCCCGCGGTCGGGATCGACGAACCCTGGATCTTGTCGGCCCAACCGGCGAAGTACCGGAAGGTCGCAATCGCGTTTGGGACGTCGAGCAGGCTCGGCTGACCGATCGCCTTGCCGACGTCGATGGCCTCGAGGCGGGCCAGGAGATCGGCGTCGCGCTCGATGAGATCGGCCACCTTGTTGAGGAGCCGACCGCGGACCGCGCCGGGTGTCGCGCCCCACTCACCGTTCAGCTGGCTCCGGGCCGCGCGCACCGCCGCATCGACATCGGCAGCGGTCGCCGACGCGATCTCGGTCAACGGCTGTGCCGTGGTCGGGTTGATGTCGGTGAAGGTCCCACCATCGGAAGCGTCCTGCCAGCTCCCGTTGAGGTACAGCCGGGTCGCGGTGTCGTCCGACAACGATGCGGACCCCACTTCGTGAATTGCAGTCATTCTATGTTTCCTTGTCAGTACTCGGCTTGATCCGATGGCTACGAAGGGTCAGTACAAGATCACGCCGCGCACGTTCTCGGCCTTCAGCATCGCGTCATAACCGTCGTTCACCTGGTCGAGTGAGTATGTGCGCGTGACCATCTCGTCCAGCTTCAGGTGCCCCTCCATGTACAGGCGGAGCAGGTGGGGGATGTCGAACCGGATGTTGGCATTTCCGAACCAGGCGCCCTTCAGGGTCTTGCGCATGGCCGTCAGATCGAACAGACTCATCGACACGTCGGTCTCGGTGATATCGCCTACCGAAACATGTACGCATACACCACCCTTCGCTACCAGGCTCATTGCCGGCGCGATGAGTGCGCCGTCTGCGACCGCAACCGTGATGATGGCCTTGTCGGCCATGCGGCCCCAGGTCAATTCCTGCAGGAGCGCAAGCGCCTCCTCGATGCTCGATGCCGTGTGACTCGCGCCGAATATCTTGGCCTGGTCGCGCTTGAACTGCGAGGGGTCGACCACGACGACGTGGCGCGCGCCCGCGAGTGCCGCACCCTGGACGGCGCCGCATCCGACTCCGCCCATTCCGAGGATGACCACTGTCTCACCCGCCGAGACGCCCGCGGCGTAGACCGACGATCCCCAGCCCGTCGTGACGCCGCACCCGACCAACGCGGCCTTCTCCAGTGGGATGTCCTTCGTGATCTTGACGCACGACGCCTCGTTGACAACGGTCTGCGGCGCGAACGTACCGAGCAGACACTGGATTCCGGCGTCCTGTCCCCGCACATGGTGTCGCGCGGTTCCGTCGCCCACCTGGTATCCGCCGAGAAGGTGAGCGCCGAGGTCACAGATGCTCGACTGCCCTGTGGCGCAGGCACGACAGCGACCACAGGCCGGGATGAAACCGAGGGCGACGTGATCGCCGACCTCGACACTGGTGACGCCCGGACCGACCTCGGTGACGACGCCCGCACCTTCGTGGCCACCGATGAACGGCAACAAGCCAACCGGGACGCTGCCGTCGCGGACATGCTCGTCCGAATGACACATTCCCGATGCGGCCAACTCGACCTTGACCTCGCCGTACTTCGGGGCGTCAAGGGTCAGATCTTCTATCTGCCAGGGCTGGCCAGGCTCGAAGATGACTGCTGCTTGCAAACTCATTATCGTATTCCCTTGTTCGTAATTGTTTGTCGGGTGGTGGAGTCGACGCAGGTCAGCTGCGGGTCAGAGATTGCTCCGTCAGATACTCGAGGACGAGCGCGGTGAACTCGTCGGTGCGCTCCAGGAGCGCGGCGTGACTCGAGCCGGGCCCGGTGAACAGTTCGTACCGAGCACCTGGGATTGCATCGGCGACTGCCCGCCCCTGACCGGGAGGCGTGAGCAGATCCTGCTCGCCGGCGATGACCAGCGTCGGCGCCGTGATCGATCCGAGACGGTCGAGTGTGTCATGTGCCAGGTCGGCGTCCCATTGTTCGGCGACCGTGGCAATTTGGCTCTCGGTGCTGGCGAACAGCGGCTCCACCTGGCTCATCAACTGCAGAAACGCCTCCGAGTTGAGCAGCTCGGGCGAATAGGCGATGCCCAGCGCGCCGAGCCCGGCGTCTCGATCTCCTGTGCGCCACGGATGGGCGAGCCCGGTGAACACGGCCGTCTGGAAGGCATCGGTGCGCCCCCAGGTCGCGGCGAGCACGAGCGACGCGACCCGATCGGCGTGCGCCAGCGCGAACTCCTGGGCAACCGTGCTGCCCAGCGACCAGCCGAGAACGTGCGCGCGCTCCACACCGAGCTCGGTAAGCAGACTGTTGAGATCCTCGGCGAGCGAGGTCATGCTGATCTGTCCGGTGCCGCGCGTGGAGGCGCCGATGCCGCGGTGGTTGTAGGCGATGACCCGGTACTCTGCGGCCAGCGCCGGCAGCAGCGGTGCCCACAGCCGGTAGTCCTGGCTGGTGCCGCAGACGAGAACGAGCGGCTCCCCTTCGCCCGACTGGGCGACCTCGAGCTCCACGCCGTCCCCGATCTGCGCCTTCGTCTCGTCCAGTGTCGGTGTTGTCATTGGATTCCCTTCGAATCGTGAGTGGTGGCGAGAGCTCTCGCTCAGGCCTGCGAAACTGCGAGTGTGGACCGCAGCGTGAATCCGTCGTAACCGGCCGCGGCGACCTCGTCGCACTTCTGCCGGTACGCGCCGACGCCACCCAGGTAGGGCATGAAGACACGGGGCTTGCCGGGAATGTTCGCCCCGATGTACCACGAGTTCCCTTCGGGCAGCAGGGTGCTGTCGGCGACCAGGTTGACGTGATCCACCCACTCGGTCTCGGCCGCGTCCGTCGCCTCGAACGCGTCATACGAGTTCGCGGTGGCGTGCTCGAGCGCGTCCGATATCCACTCCACGTGCTGCTCGATGGAGACGATCATGTTGCTGAAGACCGACGGGCTGCCCGGCCCGGTGACCATGAACATGTTGGGGAATCCCGCGATGGCGAGGCCGAGGTAGGTCTTGGGACCCTCGCTCCACTTCTGCTGCAACGTGACCCCGCCGCGGCCGCGGACGTCGATCTTCATCATCGAACCGGTCATCGCGTCGAAGCCGGTCGCGAAGATGATCGCGTCCATCTCGTGCTCGACTCCGTCCACATGGACGCCGTTCGGCGTGATCCGCTCGATCGGAGTGACCTTCACGTCCAACAGGGTTACGTTGTCGCGGTTGAAGGTCTCGAGGTAGTCCGTGTCGACACAGATCCGCTTCGCGCCCAGACGGTAGCCCTTGGGAGTCAGCAATTCGGCGGTGGCGGGGTCGGCGACCCGCTCGCGGATCTTGCCCCGAAAGAACTCCACGGCGGTGTCATTGGCGGCCGGGTCGATGAGGATGTCCGCGAACGCGCCGTACATGGGCAGTCCGCCCATCTGCCAGCGAGCCTCGAACTCCGCGTTCCGTTCTTCCTCGGACACCGCGAGTGCGCTCTGCTCGTTGGACGGGACAGAGAATCCGAGGAACGACTCACGTGCGAACTTGCGCCGGTCCTCGAAAGAGTCGAGAACCTCGGCCACGGTCTCCTCGGCCAGCGGCCCGTTGTTGGCCGGCACGCTGTAGTTCGCGGTGCGCTGCAGCACGAAGACGTGATCGGCCTGCTCGGCCACGATCGGGATTGTCTGCATTCCGGACGAGCCCGTTCCGATGACGGCGACCCGCTTGCCGGTGAAGTCCACGCCCTCGTGCGGCCAGCTACCAGTGTGGTACCAATCGCCCTGGAAGGAGTCGAGCCCCTGGAACTCTGGTCGCTTGGCCGTCGACAGGCATCCGGTCCCCATGATGACGTACCTCGTCGT
Organism: Aldersonia sp.; assembly: GCA_036524855.1. Lineage (GTDB taxonomy): Bacteria > Actinomycetota > Actinomycetes > Mycobacteriales > Mycobacteriaceae > Aldersonia. Next base: position 4,844 of record DATDBL010000411.1, read on the forward strand.
GAGCTTGTCACCCTTGTCGGTCTCGACCGCCCATGTGTTGGCTGCTTCGTCGAAGAGCGCACCCGTCACACGCGTGTCGAGGGTGATGCCGTCGCGCAACTTCAGGCGATCGGCGACGAAGTTCAAGTATGCGAGCAGCTCGTCCTGGCGCGGGTAGCGCTCGGTCCACTTCCACTCCCGAAGCAGGTCCTCGGAGAACGAGTACTGGTAGTCCAGGCTCTCGACGTCGCAGCGGGCTCCGGGGTACCGGTTCCAGAACCACGTCCCGCCGACACCGCTTCCTGCCTCGAACACACGCACGTTCAGTCCCTGCCCGCGGAGTCGGTGCAGCAGGTACAGACCGGCGAATCCGGCGCCGACAACAACCACGTCCGTGTCGGTGGTTGTAACCTGGGTCTCGTGTTGTGAGGACATTTCCAACTCTCCCTTGTGATGGGCAACACATCGTGTCTGATGACAGTGAACTGGGGATTATCGTGCAGATCATCGTTCCGCCAGGGAAAGCTTTGGAGAGCTGATTGTGTTCGTGGCACAATTGAACGTAAACAGTGCCCGCGTGAACGAATGCCGGTCCCTCGTTTTGTGACAGGAGAACAACTCGATGACGACGACCCACACGGACACGCTCGCGCTCTTACCCGTCGGCATCACTTCACGGATGCCGGAAATCCTCGATGACCTGACCGCGACCGTTCTCCGGGAGGTGTCAGCGTTTCAGCGAGACGAGGAGGTGGCGACGCGCCTTCGTGCGAGCATCGAGGCAAACGTGTCGATGCTGACGCACGTGATGCAGCACGCCGGTGATCTTCGTGCCCTCGATGCGCCACGCGGAGCAGTCGACTTCGCGCTCTGGATCGCCCAGCGGGGACTTCCGTTCAGCGCTCTGTTGCGCGCGTACAACCTGTGTACGGCTCGGTTCTACGAGCTGTGTCTACAAGAGTTGGCGCAGCAGGGCCCCCACACGGACACCGTGATCCAAGACGCGGGAAGGTTGAGCACCATTCTGCATTCGTATGTCGATCATGTCTGCGAGCGGATCAGCAAGTCCTATGACACCGAACGGGAGAGGTGGCTACGGCAATTCGATGTCACCCGTGCCGATCGGGTCCTCGCGCTGCTCGACCGGCAGCCGGCAGACCTTCGCGAAACCGAAGCCGATCTCCGTTACCCGGTGACCGGCCATCATCTCGGCCTGATCGCATGGAACACCTCGACCACACCCGACGGCAACGAACTCTTGCGACTCCAACACCTCGTCAGCGCGTTCGCCGACGCACTGGACTGCAACACCGCACCCTTGGTACTTCCGCGGGACAACACGACTCTATGGGCTTGGCTACCCGTGCCCCAACACGCGCATCACGACGTCGAGGAGATCCTCCGAGGTCTGCTCGTCAGCGAAGGCCAAGCCAGGGTCGCACTAGGTCATTCCGCCGACGCCGCCGAGGGATTCGCGCGGACACATGAGCAGGCGGCCGCTGCGCAGACCGTTGCCCTGATCGCGGGGGGACACAGTGTCGCGGTCACTCCGTACGACACCGTGTCCAGCATCAGCTTCCTCTGCAGCGATCTCGACACGGCAAGGCTTTGGGTCGCCGAGACCCTGGGCGATCTTGCCATCGGCAGCACGCACCACCAGCGTCTGCGCGAAACACTCGAGGTCTTCCTCGATTGCGGCGGGAGCTTCACTGCCGCAGCCGAACGACTCTTCTGCCACAAGAACACGGTGCAGTACCGCATTCGCAAGGCCGAGGAGGCTCGCGGCCAACCCATCCGGCACCGTCGGCTCGATCTGGAACTCGCCCTGCTCGCATGCAAATGGCTCGGCCCGATAGTACTGACGAGTAATCATGACGGCGGCACTCCCGTCGATTGAAATGGGTGCGGCTCTCCTGAAGTGATCTCATGCGACGGTGGGGATTCGGGTGTGTCTGCGTGAGGATGCTATGCAGCTGATGGTATTTCGCCGTCGAGGTAGTGGGTCTGGTGGACGCGGCGGTGTTCCTGGGTGAGGTGGTAGCGCCAGTAGTCGTCGAAGTCGTCGTTGCAGTGCAGTGCAGTGCAGTGCGCGGAGTTTGAGCACGGCTTCGGCGCCGGGCAGTCCCCGGCGGGCTCCGGTGATGTCGGTTCGGTCCTTGACGAGGTGGCGGCAGGCGCCTTCGATGACGCCGGTGGCGATCGGCGCGCCCTGCCCGAGCGCGGTCGGGTAGTACTTACGTGACGTTGAGCGGAACAGCGACCTGCGAAGGTGCGAACGAGGAATCGGCAGTCGCCGACGGTCCCGAACCGATCACGAGATGCCGACCGGCCCGACGACGGAACTTCCCTGCCGTCGCGATCGGCATGACAATGAGGTCGATGAGAAGGAGGTCGCTCTCGATGAGAGCCGGATGCCCTGGTGCCGTCGGCGGTGCCGGCGGCTGATCACCGATATCGGCGGATGCATGCGTCGCATCCGTGCGCCGAACACGAAGGAGACGAACGGACATGAAGGAAAGAAGTGGTCGGTCGAGATCGTCATCGACGAGCACGAGGCCGAGGAGACCGGTGCGGGTTCGCGGACGCGTGCCGAGGCCAGGCTGCACTCCGGGGACGTCACCGCGCTGGTGGGGGTCGGGTTGGCGCGTCGCAATCCGGGTGATACCGAGGTTCCCGAGATCGGCGACGAGTTGGCCGTCGCGCGGGCATTGGCCGATCTCGCGCATCAACTCATCGAGGCCACCGTGGCCGACCTCGAGGCCGCCACCAGCGAGCGGATACGTTTGACGTCGTGAAACGACGGCCCGATCTCCGCAGGCGATGCGCTCGCCGCAGCGAGCCGGCCGACGATATCGAGCACAGCGGGTCAGCTGGGCCTGGGCGGTCTTGCCCTCGACGCAAGGCACGACGTCATCGGTGAGGGCGGCACCGACGGTGGTGCTGAGTGCCTTCGCCGACCACCGTGAGGGGCGGCGCTACCGGGGTGCTCCTGACGTCGGTGGCGGGTATGCACGTGCACCCCCGACGAGTGCGATCAGTCCGGCACGGGTGTTGATGCCCGTCCTGCGCGACGCGCGGAACAAGTGCCCTTCGACCGTGCGTACCGACATGACGAGCCGTTCGGCTATGTCGCGGTTGGTCAGTCCGGTCGCCGCGAGAGTGATGACCTCCCGCTGCCGGTCCGTCAGCGGAACCGGCGTCGCTTTCGCACGTAGCGCCGGGGTGTCGGCCCCGGTCGCCGAGGCAAGCCGCGTGGCGGTGGCGGAGGCGCTCATTGCGGCGCCACGACGTCCATGGCGGGTATGCAGCACGGCGGCCTGGGCCGCAGCATCGGCGGACGCGATGCGGTCGCCAAACTCCTCGTAGCCGGCGGCAGCGCGCTGAAGGCCCTCGCCATCGCAGTCGCGCAACGCCTCGGCGTGCGCCGCGGCGGTATGGACGCGAGGGCCCTCGACGATCTCGGCGAGTTCGGTGAGTCGATCGGCGACGGAGGAGTCCCCGAATTGCGCGGCGGTCTGCAGCAGCATGGCCTCGCGCGCAGGCCGCCCACGCGCCGATTCTCGTGCGGCACCGTCGAGGACCGACTTCCTGGCCTCGGCCACCGAGCCGGCGGCTGCGGACAGCCATGCCTGCGCGAGCACCAAATCGGTTTCCCACAACAGGATCTCGGAGGGCTGCACACCGGCCGGGCGGGCCGTCCAGACTTGTGCGGCGGCGGCATGGTCGCCGCCGATCGCCAGGGTCGTGGTGAGCACGGCGTGTCCCAACGACCCCACGTTCCGGTTGACCATCGCCGGCGAGAACGCGAGCGCGTCGCACAGCGATCGCCGGGCAGCGGCGAGGTCTCCGTCGGCGAGCCGGGAGATCCCGCGCATGACACTCGCCCAGACATGCACGGCCGGGACACCGGTGGCGTCGGCGTTGTGCCGGTCGGCGATGGCGCGGGCGGTATCGAGTCGCCCGCCGTAGCGGTTCGCCTGCAGCCGACGCAGGCCGATGAGGAAATGGACGTTCGCCACCGAATAGTGTTCGGCGGTCACCGCATATCCGGTGGCAGCCGCAGATTCCACCGCATCGATTCGGCCCAGATCCCCGTAGGCGATCACCTCGCCGATAGCACGGAGCGCCTCGAAAGCCGCGAGCCGCCCGGGCGGTGCCCCGGATGCCAGGCTCGCAGCAGCGACGGCGTCCGCGCAGCGCCCAGCGGTGGCGTGCACGAAGGTTGCGATGCTGTCGTACGCCTGCGCGAACCCGATGCGACCCGCCGTCTCGCGCACCGACGCCATCATTTCGTCGGCCGTGTCGATATAGAGTTCCAAGGCCGCGCTCGCCGCTCCGGCCAGGCTGTACACGACCCGCTCCGGGCTGGACTCGGCCGTCGCGGCGAGGTCGGCGTAGACCGCGGCACCGTCCCCGCCGCGCCCGCTGTTGACCAGCGCCTCCGCGCGTACCTGTAGTGCCGAGCGACCGCCGCCGGCATCGACCGCCGCGGCGGCCAAGCGTTCGGCGAGGTCGGCGTCGAAAGAGCGGAGTGCCTCGATCGCGGCGATGCACAGCTCTGTCGGATCAGGTTCGAGATCTGATTCCCGCGCCAGCACGGCGCGGCGAACACGTTGCCGGGCGCCGAGCCCGCCACACCGACCGAGCGAGTTCACCACCAAGCCGCGCAGACGGCGCAATTGTAAAGTCGCGATGCGGCGACGGCGGACCTCACCGAACATCGGGTGTGCCAGCCGAACGATCACTGGGGCGACCGACGCATCCACGGTGATCAGACCGCGGGTCTCGGCCGCGTTGATGGCGTCGGCGTCGGCGAGGTCGCGCAGAACGTCGAGTTCGAGCGGGTCGGCGACCGCGAGGACGTCGAGAACGCCGACGACGGAGGCAGGCTGACGCCCCATCGCGTTTTCGAGCAACTCGGCCAGCGTCGGCGACACGGTGAGCGGGGTGTCCCACACCCACAGTCCGGAACGGCGAACGAAGCGATCCGCGGCGAGTTCGTCGTCGAGCAACTGCTTCAGGTAGAGGGGATTCCCTCGGGTGGTGCTCCACAGGCGCTCGGCCGTCGCGGATTCGACCTGTGCGTCGAGTACGGTCTCGAGCAACACCGTCGTCTCGTCGCGGGAGAGTGGTTGGAGCTCGAGTCGTGGCAGTGCGGCGTCCTTCCACAGCGCAGTGATCGCGTCCGGCGCCTGTTCTCCTGTGCGCACGGTGAGCACCACGGTCGCGAGCCCTCGGCGGACGATCTGGTGCACAACGAGTGCGGACTGGCGATCGAGCAGGTGCGCGTCGTCGACGCCGATGACGGGTCCCGCGCCCGTCTCGCCCGTCAGCGCCTCGACCACGTCGTGCACTTGTGCCAGGGGGGCGGTTTCGAGGTGGTCGACATAGCCGGCGAACACGCCCAGCGGCACGGTCCGCCCGGATGCCCGTCGCCACCACGAACCGCGCCGAACGAAATCGACCATGCCAGCGCGACAACGCTTCTCGTGCCAGCCGGGTCTTGCCCACGCCCGGAGCGCCCGCGAGCACGATCCCCGGGGCGCCGGACGCGCCGGCAAGTCGGCCGATCAGCTGCACTTCCTCGGCACGTCCCGCAAGTGGCCACACATGACTCATCGCCTCAGCGTATGGCGCGCGGCGCACTCTCGATTCCGATCCGTTGTCATGCGATTACCCCGACATAGCGATGGAGCAATGCAGTGGAGTAGTCGCTTACGTCACCCGAGTCGGCGGCAAGGCCGGACACTGAACCGGTCCGTTCTCAGGAGGTGTCGATGGAACCGATCGTGACGACTCGGCAGGGACGCGTGTGTGGACTGCTGGCCAACGGGATCGCGATGTTCAAAGGAATCCCATACGCGGCACCGCCTTACGGCCCCAATCGGTTTGCGGCGCCGGCACCGGTGCCGAGGTGGGCGGGTGTGCGCGAATGCGTCGACTACGGGCCGACCGCGCCGAAGCCGCCGACGCCGGCCGAGTTGGAAAGGTACTTCGTCGAGCCGACCATCCCGGGCGACGACTGCCTCAACCTGAACATCTGGACACCCGACCCGGCCGCCGCGCTCCCGGTGCTGGTGTGGATCCACGGGGGCAGCTTCGTCTACGGCACCGGTGCGGTGAGTCTGTACGACGGGAGCGCCTTCGCTCGCGACGGTGTGGTCTGCGTGACGATCAACTACCGACTCGGGGTGGACGGGTTCCTGCTGCTCGACGGTGTGCCCGCGAATCGCGGCCTGCTGGATCAGATCGCGGCGTTGCGCTGGGTGCACGAGAACATCGCCGCATTCGGCGGCGATCCGGACAACGTCACGATCGCGGGGGAATCAGTGGGAGCGATGTGCGTCTGTCAGCTGATGGTGATGCCGCAAGCCAAGGATCTGTTCCGTCGAGCGATCGCGCAGAGTGGTGCGGCACAGAACGTGCTCAGACGCGATACGGCGGAGCGGGTGACCTCGTTGGTCGCCGAGCGGCTCGGGGTTGCCGGGACGGTTGAGGGGTTCGCCGCGGTACCGATCGAGGATCTACTCGCCGTCGTCGGCGCGCTGACGTATGAGTTCCTGACCCGGCCGGACCCGGTGCACTGGCCCGAGGTCGCGCGTGACCTGATGCTGTTCGAGCCGTGCGTGGACGGCGAGGTGATCGCTATCCGTCCGTTGGATGCGCTCCGCGCGGGTACGAGTGTCGGCGTGGATCTACTGATCGGGACGAACGACGACGAGTTCGCTGTGTTCTTCGTCCCGTTCGGTGTCCCGGCGATGATGACCGAGGACATGCTGCGCGCTTTCCTCGGTGCGCATGGGCTGGATGTGGACGCGGCGATCGCGGCATATCGCGATGCGAGACCCGGCGCAACCGCGGGTCAGCTGTGGCTCGATGCGTTCCGTGACAGCTACTACCGGGTGCCGGCGATGCGCGTTGCCGAGGCGCTGACCGCCTGTGGTAGCCCCACCTTCGTGTTTACGAGTTCGGCTGGCAATCACCATAACTCGGCGCCTGCCATTTCCTCGACATCGGGTTCGTGTTCGACAACCTCGCCGATTCGAGCAACGACGGTCTCACCGGGGGAGTGGCGCCGCAGGCGTTGGCCGATCAGATGCACCGGTCGTGGGTGTCGTTCGTGCGCAGCGGCGACCCGGGGTGGCCGGCGTACGGGCCGAGTCGGACCGCGATCCGATTCGGTGCGCAGGGGGTGGTCGACGACCCGGGATCCGCGCTGCGAGCGTTGTGGGACTCTCGGGTCGAGGCCCGGTGAAAGTCCCACTCGATTTTTCGAAGGGAGTGTTCGTGTCCACTGCCCCATCAGTTCGCGACATTGCCCGCCAACTCGACGACCCTGCGAATCTTGGCGTGCCGTCGAAGACCTGCTCGCCTCACGGCCCGAACCGCCGATCCTGCTGGCGCTCGGCGAGCCGACCCACGGAATCGCGGCGTTTCCGTCGCTGCGAAACGAACTCCTGCGCCACCTCGTCGAACGGGGAAACGATCGATCGTGCTGGAGACCGACGTCTTCGCCGCGTCCGTTGTCGACGACTACGTGGGCGGGGCCACAGCAGATGTCGACACGGTGCTCGCGACTGGGTTCAGCCACGGTTTCGGTGCCGTACCGGGTAACCGCGAACTCGTAGAATGGCTCCGTGCGCACAACGCCGGCCGCGCGCCGCAGGACCGGGTCCGCTTCCACGGCTTCGACACGCCGGTGGAGTACTCCGCTGCACCGCGCGGCACCCGCCCTGCGTCCCGCCGACCCGACCGGCTACGACCACACCGCCGCGCACGCACGCACCGCCCAGGGACCTGCTGCGCTACCACGCGGCCATGGCCACCCCCGCACAGCGATCCGGGCACCCTCCAGGGCCTGTTGGCGGAGGCGACCATCCGCCGCGCCCTGTTCCCCGCAGAGGAGCTGCGCGCCGCGCTTCCCCCGGCCTTGGCGAGGGCGAACCGATCGTGCCCGGCCACATCCCGCTTACCCCGACCGAGTTGGACCGCGTCGATGCCGTCATCTTCGTCGCCGACACCGACGGGAAGCAGCATCGGTACTGGTAGCGGTGTTCACTCGGCTCGAAGCGGCGAAAGTGAGGTAGTCCAGTACGCAATCTCTTCCGGCGGCCGAGTCCGACACTGGTGGTGACGCGAGGGCGAGTCCGCGGATGCTCGACGCCAAGGAGGAATCGTGTCGGCCACGGATCAAAGCACCGGCGAGCAGACACGATGCGATGTGTGCATCGTCGGCGCCGGTATCACGGGCATGAACGCACTCTTCGTCGCGAGCCGCTACCTGGACAGGAGCCACAAGGTCGTCCTCGTCGACAGACGTCCGCGGGTCGGTGGCATGTGGGTGGACACCTATCCGTACGTGCGGCTACATCAGCCGTATCGACTGTTCACTGCAGGCAACATCAAGTGGACGATCGGGCGGGAGCCCGGCTACCTGGCGACCAAGAGCGAGGTGCTCGACCACTTTCAGCACTGCCTCGAGGTCCTCGGCGAGCGGGTGCAGGTCGAGACCCGGTTCGGCTGGGACTACGAGGGGCACGAGGAACGCGACGACGGAGTGGTGATCACCTGTCGCGACGGTGAGCACACGTTGACGATCTCCGCCGACAAGCTGATCACCGCTTACGGAGCGGGCGTGACCCCCAACCCGCCGCTGACGCTGTCGAGCACGAGAATCACGTCAGTGTCCCCGGATTCCTGGGACATGCGCGGAGTAGACATGCGCGAGAGCGAGGCGCCCGTCTGGATCATCGGCGGCGGCAAGACCGCGATGGACACCGCCCACGTGCTGATCACCGAGTATCCGGGACGCGAGGTCAACCTGGTCGTCGGATCGGGAACGTACTTCTCGTCTCGCGACAAGTTTCTGCCCACCGGCGGCAAACGGTGGTGGGGCGGTGCGCGACCCAACTCCGTATTCCTCGAGATGACGGCGCGGTTCGACGGCACCAACCAGCGCGAGGTCCGTGACTGGTTCCGCCGAACCTACTCGACGTCGCTGGTACCGAACCCTCGCAACTATTTCTTCGGATTGTTGTCCGAAGCCGAGAACGACGTTGTCCGCTCGGGTGCGAAGCGGATCGTCCTGGGCCACTGCGAAGACGTTGCCGACAACGACGGGCAGCCCGTCCTGCGGCTGTGCAATGGCGGCGCGATACCCGTTGCGCCGGGAAGCTGGGTGATCAACTGCACGGGATACCTGAACGGCGACAACGCTGTCTACGAGCCGGTGCTGTCGTCTGGTGGCCGGGTCATGTCGGTCAACCTGTGTGCGATGGTGTATATCCCGAGTTCGTCTGCGGCCTACTTTCTGACGCACTTGTTCCTACTTGGTTTGCTATCGGGCACGCCGCTCTACGATCTGGACTACGTTGGGCTGCGGGCGAAATCGAAGGATGTGCTCCCGCTCGCGCTCGCATCGCTGGTGGTGTACAACCTCGGCGTGATCGCCGAGGCCGTCCCGGCGAAGGTGTTTCAAGAGTGGGGCCTGGATCTCGATCGCTGGTACCCGATGCATCGACGGATGTACGGACAGGTCAAGGGCCGGATTTCGACCCGGAAGGGTCGGGAACACTTGCGGAGGACGCTCGATACGGTGCGTGAACGATTCGACGTGCGCTGCGGGCCGATTCAGGTCGGTTGACAGTCGACCGCTCACAACCCGAGATCGCGCCCGATGGGTACCCAGGGGTTCGTGATCGGGTCGTCGATCAGGTTGCGGTCGGCCTCCCACCTCGGATCGGTATCCGTCTGAAAGATGTCGGCGACCTCGTTACGGCTTCGCCGGCACCGCGTCGGCACGCCACCCCTGGAGCAGCAGGTGGATCGCGTCGTCGAGCAGCTGGGACCGGTCGGCGTGCACGCTCGGCGGGATCTTGTGCGCGGCGTCGAGCCTGGCGATCCCGTATACCGTCGCCCATGCCGTCGCTCCCCGCCGCAGCACCTCGGCCTCGGAGACTCCGGCGGGCTGGTTGGCGGCGACGGTGTCTCGAAGGAGGTTCCAGTACTGCGCGGCCGCCGATTGGAGGCGAGGGTGATCGCGCATCGCGACGAGTGGCCCGTACGCGAGGTCATGGACATGGGGACGCTCGTCGACGAACGCCAGGTAGGCCCGGACGAGCGCGCGCAGGCGCGAGACCGGTTCCGGGCCCGCGGATTTCACGCGCAACTCCGCGTCCGCCGCGGCAACCTCGAGGCCGGCGCCGGCGACCGCCGCGAGGAACCGTCGCCGATCTCCGAAGTGGACGTACGGCGCCTGGTGGCTCACGCCGACCCGCTGCGCCACCTGTCGGATGCTGAGCTGCTCCGCCGGGTGTTCCTGCAGCAGTTCGAGGGCGGCCGCGATGAGCCGGTCCGCGAGCGACGCCTCGACAGGCATCCGACTCCCTTCGTGGTTGACACCGTCAACCTCCCCGCGGATACTGTACGTCAGTTGACAGTGTCAAGCGGACGGAGCCCACCATGTCGGAGCAGATGGTGCAGACGTCGCTCCGCTCGCTGCTGGTGCGCGACACGGACCCGGGCGCCGCCCGCCCCACGGCACTGCTGTGGCACAGCCTGTTCGTCGACGACCGCAGCTGGGAGCGCGTGGAACCCGCGCTGGCCCACGACCGCCGACTCGTCGTGGTGACCGGCCCCGGACACGGCGCCAGCGGCGATCCCGGCCACCGCTACACGCTGGAGGACTGCGCCGACGCGGCCGTGGCCGTGCTGGAGACGATCGGCGTCGAGGGTCCGGTCGACTGGGTGGGCAACGCGTGGGGCGGTCACGTGGGGATCGTCCTCGCCGCGCGCCGGCCCGACCTCGTTCGCACCCTGGTTGCCGCGGGCACGCCCGTTCACGCCTACACCAGGCGCGGACGCATGCAGACGCAACTGCTGCTCGCGCTGTACCGCGTCCTCGGTCCCGTGCGCTTCCTGGTCGACGCGGTGTCCGATGCGCTCCTGTCGGAGCACACCCGCGAGCGCGATGCGGACGCCGTCGCCCTCGTCCGCGACGCGTTCGCCTCCGCGGATCGCCGGGGACTCGCCAACGCCGTCGTCTCGATCTCGCTGCACCGGCAGGATCTCGCTCCTGCACTGTCGTCGATCAAGGCGCCCACCCTCTTCATCACGGGCCGCGATCACCCCGACTGGTCGCCCGAGCAAGCCCGTGCCGCCGCGATGCTGCTGCCGCAGGGGTCCGCGGTCGCGTTGGACGGCGCTGCATATCTGGTGCCGTTGGAAAAGCCGCTCGAATTCGTCCGGATGGTGCACGAGTTCTGGGCAGAACACGCGGCACACGTCGTGTCGCCATGACAACGAGCGCGTCCGGCCGAGCGGCTGCCCATGCGGGTTCCCGCGCTGCCGGCGTGACTCGCGCCGGCGATCTCCGCGAGGTACACCTGGATCGCCTGGAACTTGGCGATCGGTCGGCCGAATTGCTCGCGCTGCCCCGCCGTAGCGGTTGTGCGTGCGCAGAGCCGGCTATCGGCCGTGCTTCGGCGTCATCCCGAATCGCCGCACGCCGCGCCCGGCCGTCGCGCGCATCAGCCCCAACGCGATCTTGAGCTTGCGTGGCGAGTTCGGATACCAGTTGAGCTCGCTCTTCGCCGGCGGGATCCGCGGCACCGTGATTGCCTGCTGGCGACAGTATTTGAGGATCCCGTTCGCCCCGCCCGACCGAGCGCCGACGCCGGATTCCTTCCAGCCGCCCATCGGCAGCGCGAAGCTGAAGACGTTGGCGCCGAAGTCGTTGACGTTCACCGCGCCCACCTCGAGTTGTCGCGCGACCCGTTCGCCCCGGTCGTGGTCCTTCGTCCACACCGTCGCGGACAGCCCGTAGGGTGAGTCGTTGGCCAGCCGGATCGCCTCGGCCTCGTCGGCCACCTTCACCACCGGCAGCGTCGGCCCGAACGTCTCCTCGGACATGCACGACATCGAATGGTCGACATCGGTGAGCACCGTCGGCTCGAAGAACGTGCCGGGACCGGTCGCCTTGCCGCCGGCGGCGACGTGGGCTCCCGCCGCCACCGCATCGTCGACGTGGCGTTGCACGATGTCGCTCTGGTTCTGCGTGGCCATGGCACCGATGTCGTGGCTGAAGTCGTGGCCGCCCTGGCCCTGACGCACCTCGCCGACCCTCTTGGTCAGTTTGTCGACGAACTCGTCGTAGATCGGCTCTTCGACGTACACGCGCTCGATCGAGATGCAGATCTGGCCGGAGTTGGCCAGCCCGCCGGTGGCGATGCCGTTCACGGCGCGGTCGAGGTCGGCGTCGGAGAGGACCAGCGCCGGGTCCTTGCCACCGAGTTCGAGGCTGTAGGGAATCAGGCGTTCGGCGCACTGCTTGGCGATCGCTCTGCCGGTCCTGGCGGACCCGGTGAACTGGACGTAGTCGACGTTCGCGACGAGCCCCGCACCGGTCTCCCCGTATCCGGTGGCGAGCGCGAGCACCGGCGGAGCGCCGATCTCGGACCAGCCGCGGACGAACTCGACCGCGCTGAGCGGCGTCACCTCGGAAGGCTTGAGAAGCACCGCGGCGCCGGCGGCAAGTGCCGGGATCACGTCGAAGGCCGGCATCAGGAACGGGAAGTTCCACGGCGTGATCACACCCACCACGGGGTACGGCCGGTAGGCGGTGGTGAGTTTCTTGACCTTGCCGAACGGCGAGTGCGCCTTGGGATGTCGCTCGGCCAGGAATTGTTCGGCGTTGTGGGACCAATACTTGAGCAGGTCGGCGGTGGCGAGCGGTTCGAGCGCGGTGTCCGCGCGTGTCTTGCCGGTTTCCGACTGGAGCACATCCATGATGTGCTCGGTGTTGTCGAGGACCCAGTCCTGGTATTTGAGCAGCCATTCCTTCCGCTCGCGCGGCCCGATCGCCTCCCACTGCGGCTGGAACAGTCGCAGTTCGCGGACCTTGGCGGCGACGTCGTCCGGCGTCTCGACGGGAACATGGCCGACGAGGGTGCCGTCGGCGGGATTGTGGATTTCGATGTCGGCTCGGCCGGCCTTCGGTTCGGTGGTTGTCATCTTCGGCCTCCTGTGACGCACTGATCTTGCACCTTCGTGGGGTCCGGCGCCATCCCTCGCCAGGACTGCACGACACCGGCCAATCGTTCGCCGGAGCGCTCGATTTCGACGCCTAGCGTTTTCCGCATCCTATATAGCGCCTGCTACATTTCCTGTCGTGACCGAGAACGTGTCTCCGTCTCGGTGGATCGTGCTGCTGGTGAAGCTGCCATCGGGGCCGTCGCGGCATCGAGTGGCGGTCTGGCGGGAGTTGCGCAAGGTGGGCGCGCTGTCGTTGGGCCAAGGCGTGTGGGCGGCACCGGACGTACCGGTCTTCGCGGGCGGCATCGCACAGGGCGTTGGAGCTGACCGAAGGGGCTGGTGGCGAGGCGATTTCGTTGCACGCGGTGGGGGTCGGCGCGGGCGACGCCGCTCGTTTCGAGGCGATGTTCACGACCGCGCGGGAGGATGACTGGTCGGAGTTTCTCGCCGACTGCGGCAAATACGCCGCAGACGGCGCGCTGTGACGCCGACTCCAGTCGAGAACCAAGCGGTCGCGCCGCGGTGGCGGGTGTGGCCGCTGTACGCGGCAGGCTTCACCACCGCGTTCGGTGCGCACGGCATCGCCGCGAACCTGGGTTCGGTGACCGGGGATGAGCGTGGTTCGTTGCTGTATCTGGGCTTGCTGCTGGCCCTCTACGACGGCGCCGAGGTCGTGCTGAAACCGGTGTTCGGGTCGATCGCGGATCGGGTCGGCGCGCGCCCGGTACTGATCGGCGGGCTGGTCGCATTCGCCGCTGCATCCGCGGTGTTCGTGGCGGTCGACGACCCCGGCTGGCCGTGGCTGGCGCGGGTGGGCCAGGGCGCGGGCGCGTCGGCGTTCTCACCCGCGGCCAGCGCGCTCGTCGCGTGAATGCACCCGAAAGCCAAGCAGGGCAGGGCGTTCGGCAGTTACGGGTGCTACAAGGGCATCAGCTACACCCTGGGGCCGCTCCTCGGTGGCGCCGTCGTCTGGGTGGGCGGGCTATCGTCGCTGTTCGCTCTCATGACGGTCCTCGCGAGCACGGTCGCGGTGTGGGTGATAGCTGTGGTGCCGTCGATTCCCCCGCTGCCGAGGACCAGGCAGACCCTCCTGGACCTGGCGCGGCGGCTGTCGGAGGGGTCGTTCCTGCGGCCGACCGTCGCGCTCGCCGCGGCGACGGCAGCGCTGTCGGTGGGCGTGGGATTTCTGCCCGTGTCCGGGGCCACCGCGGGTCTCGGACCGGTGGTCACCGGCGCCGCGGTCTCGGTCCTCGCCGCGTGTGCGGCGCTGGTTCAGCCGCTGGCAGGGTGGGCGTTGGACGCGGGCCGACTTCCTGCCCGGACGGGTATCGCCGCCGGACTGCTGATCACCGCGGCCGGACTCGCGTGCGCGATGGTGCCGGGCCTGGCGGGGGTGCTGCTCGCGGCCATCGGGATCGGAATCGGCACCGGACTGATCACACCACTGGCCTTCGCCGCCTTGGCCGCCTCGACACCCGCACAGCGGATGGGTCAGACGATGGGCGCCGCCGAACTCGGCCGCGAACTCGGCGACGCCGGCGGACCTCTGCTGGTGGCGGCCGTGGCCGCGGCCGCGACTCTCACCGCCGGCTACGCGGTCCTGGCTGTACTGATCGCTGCCACACCGGTTGCCGTGGCCCGGCGTGAACACCCTCGCCACAACTTCACCGGGACAGACACATGAGAAGACCGAGCGAGCCTCCGTCACGATCTGCACGCCTGTCTCGTCTCAAAGGTAGACACCCAGAGAGGAGCGCAGATGAAAGTCTTCGTAGCAGGTGCAACCGGCGCCATCGGTAGGCCGCTCGTGGTCGAACTCGTCAGGCGCGGGCACGAGGTCACCGGCATGACGCGCACCGCGCATAAGCAGGATCTGTTGCGCGAGTGGGGGGCACGTCCCGTGGTGGCGGACGCGCTCGATGGCGACGCCGTCGCGCGCGCGGTCGCCGAGGCCGACCCGGACGTAATCGTCCACCAGCTCACCGCGATCGGCGCGTTCAACCCGCGCCGCATGGAGCGCGACTTCGCCGCCACGAACCGGCTGCGGACCGAGGGCACCGACAACCTGCTCGTCGCCGGCCGCGCCGTGGGCATCAAGCGATTCGTCGCGCAGAGCTTCGCACCCTGGCCGTATGCGCGCACGGGCGGGACGGTCAAGTCCGAGGACGACCCGCTCGACCCGTCGCCGCCCGCGCAGGTGCGCACGACGAGCGACGCGATCAAGTACCTCGAACGAGCCGTGACGAGCGCCGACTGGACCGACGGGATCGCGCTGCGCTACGGCGGCTTCTACGGCCCCGGCACCTCGATCAGTCTGGACCCGGTCGGCGCCCAGGTCGAGATGATCAGGAAGCGCCAGCTGCCGCTCGCCGGGAAGGGCACCGGGGTGTGGTCGTTCGTGCACGTCGCCGACGCCGCGGGCGCCACCGTCGAGGCGGTCGAGCACGGCACCCGCGGCATCTACAACATCGTCGACGACGAGCCCGCGCCGGTGTCCGAATGGCTGCCCGCACTCGCCGCGGCGGTCGGCGCCAAGCCACCACGGCACTTGCCGCTGTGGCTTGTCCGACTCGCCGCCGGCGAGACGGCGGCCGTCATGATGAGCGAACTGCGTGGCTCGTCCAACACCAAGGCCAAGCGCGAACTCGGTTGGCAGCTTCGTTACCCGAGTTGGCGTGAGGGCTTCGCGACGGGCCTGCGCTGAACGCTGCGTCGGTGCACGCTCTGCTCGGCGCGACGAGCACGATCGTGTGGCCGCCGACACGCCGAAATCCGCGGCCACAAGAGCGTGATCACGCAGGGCGCACCCGCCGCTCGACGAGAGCTTGCAACGCCCGGCCGACTGTGGCGACATGCTGTCGGACTCAGTTCGTCACAAGCGCGCACGGGCGCCGGTAGCGCTGCACGAAGCGCTGCAGCACGACCGGTGGACAGCTGACATCATGCTGCAGCGCAGCGGCTTTCAGCTC
>DATDBL010000412.1:0-5866 GCA_036524855.1 Aldersonia sp.
GGACCAACGGCGCCGGCTTGGTGTTCGTCGTCACCCCGACCAGCACCCGCGCCTACGGCATCCCGAACACCCCCGCCCCCGAGCCCAGCCCACTGCTCCTCGCCAACCCCGCGCTGGGCGAGCAGGAGAACGAGGACCTGCCGTACGAACCCACCTGGTGGGAAGCCCACATGGGCGAGAACGCCCCACCACCCCCTCCACACGACACCGAACTACGCGCCCTCTACCGCGAACACCGCGCCATCACCGCACTGCGCGAACGGCGCTACCGCGACAGCCTGCCACCACCCTTCTGACGGCAGCTGCAGGCGCTTCGTCTGCGACGCCTTCACGTCAGCCGCGGGCCGTCGCGGCGACGAATTCCTGTTCGGGTCGTCCGGTGGTGCCGTAGCGCAACCCGACGGTGACATCACCGGCGGTGGCCAACGTCGCCAGGTACCGTTGCGCGGTCGCGCGTGACACCCCGATCGTCGCGGAGACCTCCGTCGACGACATCGGTTTGCCGGAGTCCCGCAAAGCCTGTAGCACGAGCTGTTTGGTGGGCGAGGATGGGCCACCGGACGGCGGCCGAGCGGCGATCTTCGGCCTCAGCGCGTCCAACGCGGCGGCGACATCGCTTGCTCCGAGGTCGGGACCGGCCAGAATCCTGCGGTAGCGGGCGTAGCCCGCAAGCCTCGCGGCGAGTTCGGCCGGGGGGAACGGCTTGACCAGATAACTCAGCGCCCCCGCGGCCATGGCGGCGCGGACCGTCGACCCCTCCGTCGCCGCCGTCAATACGATGCTGTCGCCACGCACCTCGCGAACGAGATCGATTCCCGAGCCGTCTGGCAAGTAGACGTCGACAAGAACGAGGTCGACGTCGTCGGCCTTGCGGGCGCCGGCGAGCGTGTTGACCGTCCCGGTGACGGTGAATCCCGGCATCGCCTCGACGATCCCGGCATGCATATTGGCGACACGAAAGTCGTCGTCGACCACCAGCACTGTCAGCTCTGCGCCGCCCACTGCTCCTCCTCGACCATCACACCCGGCAGTCGGGCGATGAACTCGGCGCCGCACAGCTGCGCGGACGGATCGCCGGGGCTCGACAACCACAGGTCGCCCCCGAGGGAACGGCTGAGCTGGCGCGACAGCGCAAGCCCGATTCCTCGACCGCCCGGTATCCCGGAGTCGGGTTTGGTCGACTTGCCCTCGGTGAACAGGTGCGCCACGAAGTCGGGTGCGACGCCGTCGCCGCTGTCGGCGACGGTGACGTGCAGTGTCGACCCTTCCTGCAGCAGCTCGACCTCCACTTCCCTTGTCGCGTTGCCCGCCGAACTCGCCGCGTCGATTGCGTTGTCGAGCAGGTTGCCCAGCACCGTGGTGGCGTCGACCGGTAGTGCGAGTCGACCCGACACCCAGGTGTTCGCCCCGATTCGCAGCGTCACGCCGGCTTCCCTCGCGCCGGCCGCCTTTGCCGCCAGGAACGCCTGCAGATACGCATCGCGGATGGCGTCGATGCCGGGCAACGCGGATCCGAGTGGACCGGACCCCAGGAGCTCCTCGAGATACTGCGACGCCTCCTGTGCGTGGCCGCTTTGCAACAAGCCGTTCAGCAGGTGGAGGCGGTTGGCGAACTCGTGTCGCTGCGCGCGTAGCACCGTGCTCATCAGCTGCACCGCGTCGAGCTGGCGGGTCAGTGCTTCGACATCTGTGCGGTCGCGCACGACGAGAACCGTTCCGAGATCACGTCCGTCACGCGACACCGGACGCGCGGAGACGACGACGATGCGGTCACCGACCGTCGCGAGCGTGGGGGTCGAATCCGCGGCCCGGAAGACGTCGAGTACCCGTGTGGTCAACCCGATCTCGTCCACCGGGCGGCCCGACGCAACGCCGATCTCCAGCAGCCGGGCCGCCTCCTCGTTGACAAACGTTGTTCGCCAAGATGTGTCGGCTGCCAGCACGCCTTCGCCGATGCCGTGCAACACCGCGGCCTGGCCGCGAACCAACTCGGCCATCTCGGTGGGCCGCAGCCCCAACGTCAAGCCCCGCCACCGTCGGGCCAGCACCACCGAGGCGACGGCACCGACAAGTAGGGCCACACCCCCCAATGCAGCGGACGTGCGCATGTTGCTCAGCAGCTGTTCGTCCACGGCCCGCGTCGATATGCCGACGCTGACCTCGCCTACGACCTCTTTCGAATTCGGTTCGAGAACGGGGACTTTCGCGGCGACGGAGGACCCGAGGGTGCCGGACTCGTGGATCACCTCCTCGTGCCCGGCCAGGGCGTCGGTGGGGTCGGTGCTCACGTGCTCGCCCAGTTCGTCGCGGTTGGGGTGCGTGAGCCGGATGCCCTGATTGTTGGTGATCACGACGAACAGCACGCTCGTGTTCTGCTGAATCTCGGATGCGAAGGTCTGCAACGGGCCCTCCGCCAGTTCGTCGGTAAGGTCGGGGCCGGGCGTCAGCCGGGCATCGTCGTAGCGGGTCACGTCGGCACGCACCGTCGGGGCTGTTGCCACAACGCGTGCAACGTCCAGGGCGCGCAGGCCGTACTCGTCGGCGATGCGACGCTGGCTGAACACGGCGAACAGCCCGAATGCGACCACCAGTGTGAGTGCCACGATGACCAGTTGCAGTATCAGCAACTGGGTCGCGAGCCGTAGGTCGATGCGAGGCCGTCTCGCCATGCGTGGAGCCTACCCGCGCTCGTGAGCACAACGCGCAAAACTGTGGACCCGCTCTCGATCACGTCGGGTTGATGTCCTCGAGGCTGCGCCCGCTGGTGCGCGGTCCGAACGGCGCGACGACCGCGATCGTGATGGCGAGTGCGGCGAGGACGACCGTGAACATCGCCGTGGCGCCGTAGTTGTCGAGTACCGGAATGAGGATGAACGGCAGTGCCGCGCTGGACAGCCGCGACACCGAGTAGGTCCATCCGACCGCCGTCGCCCGCACGTCACTGGGGAATATCTCCGCCTGGTAGACGTGATAGATGTTCGAGAATACGTTGCTGGCCGCTGTGGTCAGCAATCCGCAGACGACGATCGCCGCAGCAGACCCGACCGTCGCGAACAGGATGCCGCACACCGCCATCGCAACCACACTCGCGATGACGAGGTACTTGCGCTCAAACCGCTTCAGCAGCGGGATCGAGATCAGCGACCCGATCGGATATCCGATGAACGACAACGCGACGAACAACAGCGACGACGTTACGTCGAAACCCCGGCTGACCAACACCAGCGCCGCCAGCGTGCCGAATCCGTAGTAGCCGAACGGCTGGAACAGGTGGAATATACCCAGCATGACAAGCCGTGCCCGATAAGGCGATTGCCTAAGCCGCCGAACGGGATTCGCGGGCCGAACGGCGGTGGCGGGGGATCGGAGCGCGGCGGCGCCCGCGGGGTAGGCGTCGGTTCGGGTCGACGAGTCCGTGCCCCGTTCGAAAGCGCGCAGGGCCGCGAGTGCCTCCTGGGTCCGGCCCACGCCCGCCAGCCAGCGTGGCGACTCCGGCAGCCCACGGCGAATCATGATCACGAACACCGCGCCGACGGCGCCGATCAGCAGCAGCACCCGCCAGCCCTCGACGCCGAAGATGCTGCGCCCGTTCAGCCCGAGGGATCCGAACCCGAGGGTCGGGACCGCCAGGAAGGAGCAGGTGTAGGCCCACGCCGACAGTCGCCCACGGTGTGCCTTCGGCAGGACGTCGGACAGATACGAGTCGGCCACAGGGTATTCGGCGCCGACGCCGACGCCGGCCATGAACCGCGCGGCGACCAGGATCATCGGATTCGGGGCAATCGCGGCGACGAGACTCCAAGCCGAGAACCACACGAGATTGAAGAGGAAGGCCCTCCGGCGTCCCATGCGATCGGCCAGGCGGCCGAAAACCGCTGCGCCGACGAACATCCCCACGAACGACGAGGCCATCAGCAGCCCGACGGTCATCCCGCCCAGTCCGTACTGGGTTTTCAGTGCTGTGGCGATCGAGCCGGACAGAAAGATCTCGTAGACCTCGAAGAACAGTCCGAGCCCGATCGCAACCACCACCCTGCGGTGGGTCGGCCCGACGGGCAGATTGTCCAGGCGAGCGCCGACTTCGATCGATGGGGCCGACCGGCTGCCTGTCGACATTGTGGGCATGGGGTACTCCTTGGCGATTCCGCTTGCAGCGGGTCTGTGTGACCGCTCGCAGAGGCATGGTCTTTGTGACCGTTGCCTCGAACGTACGGACAAGCCGTCGCCGTGGCTCGCTTGTGCGCACAACCCGCACAACGAGCGATTTGGAGTTTTTGCGCGTTCTGCTCAGCGAGTCCGCGCGAACCCGATCAGCTACCCGACTACGACGCCTTCGCTTGGTGCGTCAGCCGCGCGGGGGTGTCGTCGTCGCAGGCGGCGAAGAACCCGCCGACGACGTCGACCACCTGCGCGAAGGAGTCCGCGCAGAACAGGGTCGGCTGGTAGTGCGTGATGTCGTAGACCATGGTGCCCATGGCGGTGACGTCGAGCGGGCGCAGGTCGGCGCCGCGGAATTCCTCGATCTCGCCGTAGGACGACAGCAGGCCGGTGCCGTACGCGCGCACCTCGCCGCGCTCGCGCAGCACCCCGAACTCGATGCTGAACCAGAACACGTTCGACAGGAACTTCAGTGCCGCTTCGGTTTCCAACCGCGCGGTGGCATCACCGACGGCGCGGTAGATCGCCGCGAACTCGGGGTCGGCGAGCTGATTCGCGTGCCCGATGATCTCGTGCACGGCGTCGGGTTCGGGCGTGTACAGCGGAGCGGAATGGTGGCGGATGTACTGCGTCGAGTGGAAGACGCCGTCGGTGAACGAGCCGTAGAAGTCGCGCAGCGGGACCAGGCCGGCGGCCGGAACGTACCGGAAGCCGGTCAACGGCTCGAGCAGCGCGGTGACCTCGTCGAGTTGCGGGATCCGGTCGGTCGGCAGGCCGAGCCGCGCCGACGAGTCGAGGTACTGCACGCAGGCGTACCGCTGGTGCTTGCGCGCGAGCTCGACCGAGACGAGCCGCCACACGTCCTGCTCGGCGTCGGTGTAATCGACGTGCGGAATCGGGTCGCCGGGTCGATACGCCAGCGCCGCCTCGGCGATCGCGTTGCGCCGGGCGCGGTAGGTCGCGTCGTGGAAGCCGGGGTGATCGTCGGCGAGTACCACCTTCGCGCCGCCGTCGCCGCTTCGGGTCACCGGGGAGTAGAGCTGTGCCTCTTCGAACATGCCCCGATGATGCGCACCACAGGGCGCGGTGTACAACCCACACCGGATCAGCTAGCCAGCCTGTATAGCAAACCCCCACCCGTGAGTGGTTAACGAGTCTCTGGACTCATCAAGTACTCACGGGTTGCGTGGCATGGAAATCTCCGTCATCGGGCGGATGTTCGCGGGCCGCCGCGACGAGAGGATCGATACATCGAAATCGCCCCACCGGAAGGAACCACCCCGATGACCCCCGTCGATCTCCTCATCATCCTGGCCATGGTCGGATACGCCGTCTACAAGCAGACCCAGCGCAGCGCCGTCGTCGGTGCGATGCGCTTCAAGCTGGCGTTCATCTACGCCGGAATCGGGCTGATCATCGGTGGCTTCGCGCTCCCGCACAACCTGATCGAGGTCGCGTTCCTCGGTTTCGGGATCGCGCTCAGCCTCGTCGTCGGCGTCGCCCGCGGGCGTCTCACCAGGGTCTGGCGCGAGGACGGCGTCGTGTACAGCCAGGGCACACCGCTCACGATCGGGCTGTTCCTGGGCATGATCGCGATCAAGTTCGCCCTCGGTGCCCTCGCCTACTTCCTGCACGTTGCCGACGGTGGCGGAATGGGTGAGGTGCTGGTGCTGATCGCGGTCATGGTCGCGGTGCAGGCGCAGATCGT
>DATDBL010000413.1:0-10241 GCA_036524855.1 Aldersonia sp.
GAGGTGTGCCCCTCCATGATCTGAACGAATCCGGCGTCGTCGGAGCCGCCGCCCATCCATTCGGTCACGGTCGGGCAATCCATGAACGTCACCGGGCCGTCGAAGCACCTTTCGGTCTCGGCCCACCAGGCGCCTTGCTCAGGGCGGTCGCTGTTGCGACGCGCCGCCTCCTCGGACTCGAATCGAGCCAGCACGACGAACGTCCCGTCGTCCGCCGTGCCGCAGGTGGTGCCCAGATAGCCAGTGGCCCCGGGCTGCAATTCCGCGTTCCAGCGATCCATGCACCGGGCCAGACCGTCCGGATCGGATACCTTTCCCTGAATCAGTTGAATGAACATTCGATGCCTCCTCGCGGGATCTCCGCAGCGAGAGCAATCCGGTGGCCGACCCGTCGCGGTTCACCGTCGACGTGCGACGGCCCGTGGCCGCAACCACTCCGCAATTATCGTCCGCCGCCGACCGAACCGGCGCAAGGGGGGGTCGGTCGGCGCACATCGGATCCGCGGCGCAGCCCATGCGGATCAGCATGCGGATCAGCCGATCCGGATCAGACCATCGCGGCTCAGCCCAACGAGCGCAGGCGCGGCATCAGGTCGCGCGCGAACAGGTCGAGGAAGCGACGCTGGTCGTGGCCCGGGGCATGGAACACCAGATGGTTGAGCCCCGCCTCGACGTAGGGCTGGATGCGGGTGACGACGTCGTCGGGATCCGACCCGACGATCCAGCGCTTGGCGACCTGCTCGATCGGCAGCGCGTCCGCAGCCGCCTCCATCTCGATCGGATCCTCGATGCTGTGCTTCTGCTCCGCAGTCAACGACAGCGGCGCCCAGAACCGGGTGTTCTCCATCGCGGCTTCGGGATCGGTGTCGTAGGAGATCTTGATCTCGATCATCCGGTCGATCTCGTCGACGGGGCGCTCGGCCTTCGCCGCACCCTCGGCCAGCGCTGGCATCAACTTCTCCGTGTAGAGGTCCATGCCCTTGCCGGACGTGCAGATGAACCCGTCACCGGCGCGGCCGGCGTAGCGCGCGACGACCGGACCACCCGCGGCGATGTACACGGGGATGCCGCCCTCGGGGACGTCGTAGATCGACGCGCCCTTGGTGGTGTAGTACTCGCCCTCGAAGTCGACCCGGCCGCCCTGCCACAACTCGCGCATCAGTCGCACCGACTCGCGCAACCGGGCGAAACGCTCCTTGAACTCCGGCCACTCGCCCGCGTACCCGGTGGCGATCTCGTTGAGCGCCTCCCCGGTGCCCACGCCGAGCATGATCCGCCCCGGATACAGGCATCCCATGGTCGCGAACGCCTGCGCGACGACGGCCGGGTTGTAGCGGAACGTCGGGGTCATCACCGAGGTCCCGAGCATGATCCGCTCGGTCCGCTCGCCGACCGCCGTCATCCACGCCAGCGAGAACGGCGCGTGCCCGCCCTTGTGCCGCCACGGCTGGAAGTGATCGCTCACGGTCGCGCTGTCCATCCCGTGCCCCTCGGCCGCCACCGCCAACTCGACGAGTTCCCGCGGCCCGAACTGCTCCGCCGACGCCTTGTACCCCAGCCTGAGTTCCGCCACCGTCTCGCTCCTTCGCGCCCGTCTGCAGTTAGTCCCGACCCTATGCTCCCGCCCCCCGTGAGTGGATACGGAGTCCGTCGAGGCGAGCGAAGCGACGGGGAATTCGACGCGCGAGGCGAGCGAAGCGACGGGGAATTCGACGCAGACTCCACAACCACGCACGCCCCCTCGGGGCCGGTGGCCCACCTCGCCGCGCGACCCCGTCCGGGAAGTCGCCCGGTCTCGGTGAAAGATGTGCCGTATGGGAACACTGACCTACGGCATGAACGTCTCGGTCGACGGCTACATCGCGGCCAAGGACGACGACCTCGGCTGGACCGTGCCGGACGACGAACTGCTCCAGTTCTGGAACGACCGGACCCGCGAGATCGCGATGTCGCTGTACGGACGCAAGCTGTACGAGCTGATGTCCGCCCACTGGCCGACGGCCGACGAGGCGCCCGAGGTGAACCCGGTGGAGGCCGAGTACGCCCCGCTGTGGCGGGCCATGCCGAAGGTGGTGTTCTCGTCGACCCTCGAGTCGGTCGGCTGGAACTCGCGCCTGGAGCGCGGTGACGTGGTCGAGGTGGCCACGAGACTCAAGGCCGAGACGGACGGCCTGCTGGAGGTCGCCGGCGCCACACTGGCCGCGCCGCTGGTCCGGGCGGGCCTGGTGGACGAGTTCCTGGTGGTGATCACCCCGGTCGCGGTCGGCGGCGGCACGCCGTTCTTCCCGACCCTGAACAAGTGGATCAAGCTCGAGCTGGCGGAGAGCCGCACCTTCTCGTCGGGTGTGGTCCTGCTCCGCTACAGATCTGTCTAACTGACCGTGACGGTGGGTGAGCCCGCTTCCGCCTGCTCGCCCGCCTCCTCGGCGATGCGCATGGCCTCCTCGATGAGGGTTTCCACGATCCGGTGTTCCGGCACGGTCTTGCGGAACCGACTCGCTGTGTGAACCTTCGGTGAACACGCCGGCGTGGCAGGCACAACCCCGCATCGATTCGGCCACGGACCCGACTCCGCTGTACTAATCTGCCGTTACTCGTGATGCTGCTGGGACGCATCGCGTGTAGAGCGAAGGACGGGGCGTAATGTCTGATTCTTCTCTGCGGGTGTTTCACCGGGTGGCGGCGGTCGCGGCACTCACCTGTGCCGTTCTGTTACCGGCCGCACCGGCGTTGGCGCAGCCCTCCAGTGGTAGCGCCGGCTCGTCGGGAAGTTCGTCGGGGAGCGGTTCCAGCGAGTTCGCGCCGCCCATCTCGAGCGCCGCGGGCCTGATCGCGCTCACCGCGGCGTCCACCCAGTCCGGCAAGCCGTACCTGTGGGGCGGCACCGGACCGGACGCGTGGGACTGCTCCGGGCTGGTGCAGTGGGCTTTCCGGCAGGCCGGCGTGAATCTGCCGCGTACCACGTGGCAGCAGGCGGTGGTCGGGCTGCCGGTGCCGTTGTGGGCGCTCTCGCCCGGCGACGTGATCATCCTCAACCGCGACGCCTCGCACGTCGGCATCTACGCGGGCTTCGGGCAGGTGTTCAACGCCTACGGCCGCGGCGTCCCGGTCGGCCTCGCGCCGTTGGCGCAATGGGAGATCTACACCATCCGCCGGTTCTGACACGGCAGACTCACAGGGGTGACCTCCACCGAGCCACCCCTGTCCTACCTCACCGACATGGACGGCGTCCTGGTCCACGAGGACCAACTCGTCCCCGGCGCCGACGAATTCCTGGCCGAGTTGCAGGCGAACAACATTCGGTTCCTGGTCTTGACCAACAACTCCATCCGCACCCCCCGCGACCTGCACGCCCGCCTGCGCACCACCGGTCTCGACATCCCCGAGGACGCCATCTGGACCTCCGCGCTGGCCACCGCGACCTTTCTCAACAACCAGCGCCCGGGTGGATCCGCTTACGTCGTAGGCGAATCCGGCCTCACAACCGCGCTGCACGACATCGGCTACGTGCTCACCGACACCGACCCGGACTACGTCGTGCTCGGTGAGACCCGCACCTACTCGTTCGAGGCCATCACCACCGCGATCCGCCTCGTCGAACGGGGCGCGCGGTTCATCGCGACCAACCCCGACGCGACCGGGCCGTCGCGAGAGGGGTCACTGCCGGCGACGGGCGCGGTCGCGGCCCTGATCTCGCGAGCGACCGGCCGCGAGCCGTACTACATCGGAAAGCCGAACCCACTGATGATGCGCTCGGCGCTGCGGGCGATCGGCGCGCACTCAGCCCACGCCCTGATGATCGGCGACCGGATGGACACCGACGTCATCTCGGGTCTCGAGGCGGGCATGCGCACGGTGCTCGTCTTGAGCGGGATCTCGACGACGGAGTCGGTGGAGATGTTTCCCTACCGCCCGACCATTGTCGTCAACTCGGTCGCCGACCTGATCGGGCGCACCCGAAACCCGTTCGCGTAGTAGGTCGTGAGTGGTTGTGGAGCTGTGTCGAATTCCCCGTCGCTTCGCTCGCCCCGGAGGGCTCCACAACCACTCACAGGCGCGGAGCGCCTACAGCGCCTGGTCGAGATCGTTGAGCAGATCCTCGACGTCCTCGAGCCCCACCGAGATCCGTACGACCGCATCCGTGATGCCGATCGCTGCGCGACCCTCGGGACCCATGGCGCGGTGGGTGGTGGTCGCGGGGTGGGTGACCAACGACTTGGCGTCGCCGAGGTTGTTCGAGATGTCGACGATGCGCAGCGCGTCGAGGAACTCGAAGGCGCGCTTCTTGCCCTGGTCCTCGGGGGCGTCGAGTTCGAACGTCACGACCGTGCCGCCGCCCGACATCTGCCGTGTCGCAAGCTCGTACTGCGGATGCGATGCCAGGAACGGGTACTTCGTCCAGCGCACCGCGGGGTGCTGCTCGAGGTACTCGGCGATCCGCAACGCGGACTCGGTCGACTGCCGCACGCGAAGCGGCATGGTCTCGAGCCCCTTCAGCAGCGTCCAGGCGTTGAACGGGCTCAGCGCCGGACCGGTGTGGCGCATGAGTTCCTTGACCGGGCCGTCGATGTAGTCCTTGGTGCCGAGGATCGCGCCGCCGAGCACACGGCCCTGTCCGTCGATGTGCTTGGTGCCGGAGTACACGACGACGTCGGCGCCGAGATCGAAGCTGCGCTGCAGCAGCGGCGTCGCGAACACGTTGTCCAGCACGACCTTTGCGCCGGCTGCATGGGCCAGCTCGACCACCCGCGGCACGTCGACCAGCGACTGCATCGGGTTCGACGGGGTCTCGAAGAACACCGCGTCGGTCTTGACGGAGAGCGCCTGCTCCCACTGGTCGTTGTCGTCGCCGTCGACGAAGACGGTCTCGACGCCCCAGCGCGGCAGGATCTCGTTACACACCACGAAACAGGATCCGAACAGGCTGCGCGCCGCGACGAGCCGCGACCCCGCCGGTAGCAGCGCGCCGAGCGACGTGAACACCGCACTCATCCCGCTCGCCGTCGCGAAGCACGCTTCGGCGCCGTCGAGCAGGCGCATCCGCTCCTCGAACATCGCGACGGTCGGGTTGCCGTAGCGCGAGTACACGAAGTGGTCGAGGTCGCCGGTGAACGCCGCCTCGGCCGCGGACGCGCTCTCGTAGACGAACCCGGACGTCAGATACAGCGCCTCGGCGTTCTCCTCGAAGCCGGAACGGTTCAACCCGCCCCGCACGCCGAGCGTCGCGGGACCGACGTTGTCGGGCAGCCGCTTGTGGAAAGCGCCGCCACGCGGGCCGGTCACGACTGCTTCCACGGCAGGCCGTGCGCCCGCCAACCGTTGCCGCCGCGGTGGCCCTGCCTGTCGATCGGGCCCTCGAAGCCCTCGAGCACGTTGTACGACGGGCCGATGCCCGCCGCGGTCGCCGCCTTCGCCGCGCCGATCGAACGCTGGCCGGAGCGGCACAGGAAGATCACGGGGCGCTCGCCCGGCGTGACGCCGGCCTCCTTCAACTGGTCGACGAAGTTGTCGTTGCGCGCGCCTGTGGGGAAACTCACCCACTCGATCAGCAGCGTCTGCCGGCCGATCGGCGCCGTGTCGGGCACGCCGACGTACTTCCACTCGGCCTCGGTGCGGACGTCCACCAGTACCGCGTCGGAGTTTTCCTCGAGCAGATCCCATGCCTGCTGGGGAGTGATATCGCCTGCATACCCTGCGTTGCCCACACTCGTCCGCCTCGCTCGATCACTAACCGTCATCGGACATCCCTCTATTCGGGGACTCCTCGTGGAGTCCGCGCTTGCCGTCGCCGGTCGGCCGACGGCCGGGTCGTCACCCGGAGCACCCCACCGCGGAGGAGGGTTGCCGGTCAGCAAGCCGGGGCTTCGCGCTGACACTCATGACCTGACCTGCTATTTACCGTCCAAGCGGCCAACTGTCAACCCACTCCGCACACGAGCCACTCCTGCCCGACCTGCGTGAACACCCACGCCGTGGTGCTTTCTACGCCGCCGGAAGACACCGTGACGTCGGCCGTCGCGCGCTGGCCGTCGCCCTGCACACCCGCGACCCGCACCAGCTCGAGGGCACCGTCCTGCTGCGCCAACGGCGACTGCTCGGGAGCCACCTCCGAGCAGGTCAACCGGTCCATCGCGGCCGAATCCTGCGCGTTGTGGGCGGCGACGAAATCCGTCGCGGCGGTCGCGATCCGGTTGGAGTCCGAGTCACCGTCGGACGTGAGTCGGACGAGGAACACGATCGCGATCACCACGACCACCACCGCGAGTGCGGCGAGCAGGGGTGTCGCGGTGCGTTGGTCGCCGGAGTCGCTCATAAGCACCGATCTTTCCCGCGCGGGGTGGTCGATGGCAAAGGCCGGGATTTCGGGCGCACGCCGGTCAGCGGATAGAATGCGTGCTTCGAGACCACCACTGACATCGCGACGGACGTTGGGCAACCGACGAATGAGTAAGGTAATGCTAGCCTAATTCCCGGATCGCCCGGTGACCACCGACATCGAGAAGGTTCGCATCGAAGATGACTGATCAGCCACGCACGGCAGACACCGTCAACCGCCCGCTCCGGGTCGCCATCGTCGGCGCCGGCCCGGCCGGAATCTATGCGGCCGACGCGCTGATGAAGGCCGGCGTCGAGGCGAGCATCGACCTGTTCGAGCGCATGCCCGCGCCATTCGGACTGATCCGCTACGGCGTCGCGCCCGATCATCCGCGCATCAAGGGCATCGTCACCGCGCTGCACAAGGTCCTCGACAAGCCGCAGGTCCGTCTGCTCGGCAACATCGACTTCGGCACCGACATCACCCTCGACGACATGCACCGCTTCTACGACGCGGTCATCTTCTCCACCGGCGCCAACGCTGACCGTGCGCTCGAGATCCCGGGCATCGAACTCGACGGCTCATACGGCGCGGCCGACTTCGTGTCCTGGTACGACGGGCACCCCGACGTGCCCCGCGCCTGGCCGCTGCACGCGCAGAAGGTCGCGGTCCTCGGCGTCGGCAACGTCGCCCTCGACGTCGCGCGGGTGCTGGCCAAGACCGGAGACGAGCTGCTGCCCACCGAGATCCCGCCGAACGTCTACGCCGGGTTGCGGGCCAACCAGGCCACCGAGGTGCACGTGTTCGGGCGCCGCGGCCCCGCCCAGGCCAAGTTCACCCCGCTGGAACTGCGTGAACTCGACCACTCGCCCACGATCGAGGTGATCGTGGACCCGGCCGACATCGAGTACGACGAGGGCTCCGAGGCGGCGCGGCGGCATTCCAAGCAGGTCGACATGGTCGCCAACACGCTGCAGGACTGGGCGATCCGCGACGTCGGCAACCGCCCGCACAAGCTGTACCTGCACTTCTTCGAATCCCCGACCGAGATTGTGGGCTCCGACGGCAAGGTCGTCGGGTTGCGGACCGAGCGCACCGAACTCGACGGCACCGGCAACGTGCGCGGCACCGGCAAGTACAACGATTGGGAGGTCCAGGCCGTCTACCGCGCGGTGGGGTACCTGTCGCAGAACATCTCCGACCTGCCCTTCGACGAGCAGGCCGGCACCGTGCCGAACGAGGCCGGCCGCGTGGTGGCTGACGACTCGGCCGACGACCCCGCGCAGCGCTACCTGCCCGCCACCTATGTCACCGGCTGGATCAAGCGTGGCCCGGTCGGGCTGATCGGGCACACCAAGGGCGACGCCAACGAGACCGTCGCGTGCCTGCTCGAAGACCGGCCGAACTTCGCCGGCGCGACCGACCCGGACGAACAGGCCGTCGTCGACTTCCTCGAGCGCAAGAGCGTGCCCTACACCACCTGGGACGGCTGGTACCGCCTCGACGCCCACGAACGCTCCCTCGGCGAACCCGAAGGCCGCGAACGCGTCAAGGTCGTCGAGCGCGAAGACATGTTCCGGGCGAGCGAGCCGCACAAGGCTTGACGCACGCCTGCCCGACGCGGCGGGTGTGGCGCGCATCCCACACCCGTGTGGGCAGTGCCCATCCGCCGCTGCGTGCGGCATGCTGGAAGGCGTGTTCGACGCCCACCTCCACATCATCGACCCGCGGTTCCCGCTGATCGAGAACAACGGCTACCTCCCCACGCCGTTCACCGTCGCCGACTACCGCGCCCGCATGGCGGGCCTCGGCGTCGACGGCGGCGCGGTGGTGAGCGGGTCGTTCCAGGGGTCGGATCAGAGCTACCTCGTCGCCGCCCTCGCCGAACTCGGCAAGGGCTGGGTCGGCGTGACTCAACTCGACGAGGGCACCCGTGACCGCGACATCGTCCGTCTGGACCGCCGCGGCGTGCGGGGACTGCGGTTCAACCTGCGCCGCGGGGCAATCGACATGGAGTTGGCGACGACGCAGGCACGGCGCGCCTACGATCTCGTCGGCTGGCACTCGGAGTTCTACGTCGACGGACCGATGCTCTCCTCGCTCGAGCCGGTGATCTCGAAGCTGCCCTCGATCAGCATCGATCACCTCGGCATGTCCCGCGACGGGCTGCGCTACCTGCTCAACCTCGTCGACCGCGGCGCGCGAGTGAAGGCCAGCGGATTCGGCCGCGGCGACCTCGACGTGCCCGTCGCGCTGCGCCGCATCCACGCGGTGAACCCGCACGCGTTGATGTTCGGCTCCGACCTGCCCGGCACCCGGGCGCGGCGGCCGTTCGAGCCCGCCGACCTCGACCTGATCGCCGAGTGCGTCGGCGACGACGTCGACCTGGTCATCGGCGACAACGCCCGCACGTTCTACCGGCTGGGTCCACGCAAGCGAAAGGCCGCCCCACCGCTGGCCCCCGCCCCGGCACCGCCGCCGGGGCCCGACGCGACCCGCCCACTGCCCATTCTGGCTCCGCCGCCGGTGCCGCCGGACATCGCCAATGCCGGTGACACGAAGCCGATGCCGACGCTGACCGTCGAACCGAACGAACCGGACACCACGTCGAGGCTGCGCCGGAGCGGACGGAACTGACGGCGCACTCGTCAGGTCGCGACGACGGCCGCGAGCCACAGCGCTGCCGCGCACAGGGCGCCGAACAGCTCGATCAGCATCGACAGCCCGACCGCTTTGGTTGCGTGCACCGTCGACGGCCACGCCTGCCGCGGCCCCCGCAGCCGCTGCACCTCGGACAGGTACGTGCCGAGCAGGAATCCGATAAACAGCCCGACGGCCGGCACGACGAAGAACCCGACGATGCCGAGCAGGCCGCCGACGACGATCGAACGTCCGGGCACACCGGCGTCGCGCAGCCGACGGCCCGGCCAGGTGTATTTCACGACGCCGGTCACCACCAGCAGCGCCACGCCGGCGCCGAACACCGCCCACGCCGTGGTCGTGCGCTCGACGATCGCCCAGACCAGCAGCGCCAGCCCGATCAGCACCGTGCCCGGCAGGAGCGGCACGACGATCCCGGCCAGCCCGATCGCGATCGCGAGGCCGACGAGTAGCTCACCCGCGATACCCACGCCTCGATTGTCCCGGACAACCGGCGCCACCGGGTCTACCTAGCGATCGCTAATCTGGGTTATCGTCGGGTAACCATCGCAGTCGATCGAGGGAGCGTCGTGTCCGCCAAGCAGGGTCCACTCGCGGGAATCCGTGTCGTCGAGTTCGCCGGTATCGGCCCCGGTCCACACGCCGCGTTGTTGCTGGCCGACCTCGGCGCCGACGTCGTCCGCGTCCAGCGCGCCGGCCTCCTTCCGAAGGAACGGCAGGTCGCCGACCCGCAACAACGCGGCCGCACCATCATCGAGGCCAACCTCAAGGACCCGGGGGACGTCGAGGCGGTCATGGGCCTGCTGGAACGCGCCGACGTGCTGATCGAGGGCTTCCGCCCCGGCGTCATGGAGCGCCTCGGGTTCGGGCCGGACGACGTCGCCGCGCGCAACCCCCGACTCGTCTACGGCCGGATGACGGGCTGGGGCCAGCACGGTCCGCTCGCCGAGTCCGCCGGCCACGACATCAACTACATCTCGCTCACCGGCGTGCTGCACGCGATGGGCCGGGCCGACGACCGCCCGGTGCCGCCGCTGAACATGGTCGGCGACTTCGGCGGCGGCTCGATGTTCCTCGTGTTCGGCATCCTCGCCGCCCTCGTGGAGCGGCAGACGTCGGGGCAGGGCCAGGTCATCGACTCCGCCATGGTCGACGGCACGCTCGCGCTCTCGCACATGATCTGGGGCTTCCGCGGGCAGGGCCTGTGGACCGACGACCGCGCGGCGAACCTGCTCGACACCGGCAAGGCGTTCTACGACACCTA
>DATDBL010000414.1:0-36721 GCA_036524855.1 Aldersonia sp.
CTTCTTCCAACGGCACCTCGCCGAGCACTTCGCCGACCTCGGCTACGCCTTCTACGCGATCGATCTGCGCAAGTGCGGCCGGTCCATCCGGCCGGGTCAGACCCCGCACTACACCACCGACCTGGCCCGCTACGACCTCGAACTCGGCCTCGCGTTGGACAAGGTCGCCGCGGACGCGGGCGGGTCGGTGCTCGCGATGGCGCACTCGACCGGAGGGCTGGTCGTGCCGCTGTGGCTGGACCGGATGAACCGGCGCCGCGATCCGTCGCTGGCGAAGGTCACAGGTCTCGTGCTCAACAGCCCGTGGTTCGACCTGCAGGGCCACGCGATGCTGCGCAACGTGGCCGTGTCCGGCGTGATCGGCGCCGTCGGGCGGCTGCGCGGGCACTCGGTGGTGCCGAGCGCGGCGATCGACACCTACGGGGCCTCCATCCACGCCGGCCGTAGCGGCGAGTGGGACTACGACCTGGACTGGAAGCCGCTGGCCGGGTTCCCGGTGCGCTTCGGTTGGCTACACGCGATCCGCGCCGGGCACCGCCGATTGCACCGCGGCCTGGACGTGGGGGTGCCCGCGATGATCCTGCGGTCGAAGCTGTCGGTGCGGGCGAAGCGGTACGGCCCGGAGGTCGACGTCGCCGACGCCGTGCTGGACGTGCGCCAGATCCAGCGGTGGGCGGGGTGCCTCGGTCAACGCACGACGATCGTGCCGATCCCCGACGCGCGCCACGACGTGTTCCTGTCCACCGAGCCGGTGCGCACGCATGCGTTCGCCGAACTGGCGACGTGGCTGGACTGGTTGCGCGACCACGCGCGGTCGTGACCAAGGAGGGCGAACTACCAGGAGCTGGTACGTAGCACGATCTCGGTCGCCAGTTCGCCGCTCGCCGACGCGACGTCGGCGCCATCCGGCAGCTGCACCACCCGGAACTCGGAATACACGCGTCGCCCGGATAATTCGGCGGCGTCGCGGTAGTCGGGGTCGCCGACCAGCACGGTCGTCGGCATCTCCACCGCGGGGCAGTCCTCGGCCAGCACTCGCCCCTGACCGTCCGCGATTGCCGGGTGACCGCGGTCCATCACGATCAGGCTGACGAACCGGCCGAACGTGCGCGCCGCGAGCAGCCACGCCACTTCGGCGCCGTCCCTGTTGCCGACGAGATTCACCCACGCGAGGCCGAGTTCGTCGAGCACCGCCAGGACCGCGCGCTCGTTGAGCGGCTGCTCGTCTGCCCCGATCACGACCGTGCGCAGGCCCGAGTTGTGCAGCCGTTCGCACACCGCGTCGTAGACCGTCGCCGGGTCGTCGGACGCCGGCAACAGCACCACGACAAGTGCGGACTCCGGTCCCCCCACCCGTACATCACAGCGGCCGTCACCCGTCGCGACCTGCAGCGATTCCATGAGCCTGCAGGCTACGCCATGCGGGCAGGTTGCGGAGGCGATGTCGGTGTTCTATGGTTCATTACATGACTAATGAACCATCGCACCCACTAACCCGCGGGGGGAGTCCGGCGTGATGGACGACGGACGCCCGCTGTTCCAGCAGATCGCGGAGTTGATCGAGTACTCGATCATCGACGGGTCGCAGCCGGAGCAGTCCCAGGTGCCGTCGAGCAACGAACTCGCCGCCTTCCACCGGATCAACCCGGCGACCGCGGCGAAGGGGCTCAATCAGCTTGTTGCCGAAGGCATTCTGTACAAGAAGCGGGGAATCGGGTTGTTCGTCGCCGACGGCGCCCGGGCCGCGCTCACCGCACGGCGCCGCGAAGGATTCACCGGCCAGTTCCTCGAGCCCCTGATCAAGGAGGCGGAGAAACTCGGCATGGGGATCGCCGAAATCCAGGCCATGCTCGACGATTGGGAGAAGAGTCGATGAACGAACTGCGCGAGCGAATCGAGCGCACCAGCGTCGCGACGGGCGAGCGCGTGGCCCCCATCGCATCGATGCACCACGTCCGCAAGGACTTTCGTGACGTCACCGCGCTCGAGGAGGTGTCCTTCGAGCTCACACCCGGGCGCATCTACGGCCTGCTCGGCCGCAACGGAGCCGGCAAAACGACGATCATGCAGATCCTCTCGGGTCAGCAGCGCGAGACCAGCGGCAAGGTCGCCATCTTCGGCGAGGCGCCGTTCGAGAACCGCCGGGCCTTGGACGGTCTGGTGTTCGTCCGGGAAAGCCAGTGCTACCCGGACGATTACAAGGTCAAGCACGTGATCGCCGCGTCGTCGCACCTGCTGCCGAACTGGGACTCCGGGTTCGCCGAGCAACTTCTCGACGAGTTCTCGCTGCCGCGAAACCGGAAGGTGAAGAAGCTCTCCCGCGGCATGACGTCCGCGGTGGGCATCGTGATCGGCCTCGCCGCGCGGGCGCCGCTGACGTTCTTCGACGAGCCCTACCTCGGACTCGACGCCGTTGCGCGCGACCTGTTCTACCGGCGACTGCTCGCGGACTACGCCGAGCACCCCCGCACGGTCGTGCTCTCGACGCACCTGATCGACGAGGTCGCCGACCTGATCGAGCATGTGGTGCTGATCGACCGAGGTCGCGTGGTGCTCGACGAGGACGGGGACGCGTTGCGTTCGCGCGCTTTCGTGGTGTCCGGGCCGGTCGCCAAGGTCGAGGCATTCACCGGCGGCTTCGACGTGCTGCACCGGGAGACCCTCGGCAACTTCACCCGCGTCACCGTCGGCGCCGAGCTCGGCGACGCCGACCGCGCCCGCGGCGCCGACGCCGGACTCGACCTGTCGCCGGTATCGCTGCAGCAACTGATCGTCCACCGGACCAACGCCTCGCGAGAGGAGCACCGATGACCACCGTCTATGCGCCCGATGCCACACTTCCCACGGCGCCACCACGGTCCACCCATCGACTGCTGCAGGTCGCCCGCCTGCACAGCACCGCATACCCGGTGCTGATCGCCTGGCCCGTCGGCATCGTCGCCGTGTCATTCGCGATCGCGTACACGATCTTCTTCCTCGTGGGCGAGACCGGCAACGACACCAACTTCACCGGCGGCCTGTCCGCCCTGTACTGCTTCGCCATGGTGTTCTACATCCAGGCGATGACGCTGACCTTCCCGTTCGCGTTGGGCCTGAACGTGACCCGGCGCGAGTACTTCACCGCCACCACACTGGTCGCGCTCGTCCAGTCCGCGGTGTTCGGTTCGGTTCTGTACCTGCTGGCCCTCGTCGAGCGCGCGACCGACGGTTGGGGAGTGCGTATGCGCATGTTCGACATTCCGGCCTACTTCACCGACGACTCGATGCTGCAGTGGTCTCTGTTCGTGTTCACCCTGCTGTTCATCGCCGGCATCGGCATGTTCGTCGGGGCGGTCTACCAGCGCTGGCGCACCGTCGGCCTGATGATTCTCGGACTCGCCACGCTCCTCGCCCTCGGCGGCGGCGCGATCCTGATCACCTGGCAGCGCTGGTGGCCCGCGATCGGATCCTGGTTCGTCGACACCCCCCGCGTCGTCACCCTGGTCCTGCTCCCCGCTGCCCTCGCCGCGGTCGCCCTCGCCGGCACCTGGGGCACCGTGCGCCAGGCCATGACGCGGTGAGGCGCCTGCGGTCCCCCGGCCGGCCCCGCGTCAGTGGAAACGGGTACACGTCCCGCCGAGTTCGGCGGCAGCGGCAACGAGCTCTGTGCCTACGGCACGGCGGTGGGAGTCCGACAGACATAGGTCACCCGGTCGCGCCGATCTGGGCGAGCAACGCGATGTTGTCCCAGATGTTGTGCGGGACACAGCGGCGAGTGCGCACCTACTGCCACCCTCACCAGGGCTCTTACGACGACAAGTGCACACTCGGCGAGAGTAGGGGCAAGCCCGACGGCGTGCCGTGCTCGATCAACCGACACACGGCGTCGACGTCGACGTGGCGTTCGACGAGATCCGCGAGCAGATCCAGCTGGCCCGCCCGCACCGCGGCGACGCTCGTGTCCGGTGCGACCGTGAAATCCCGTCCCGCCGTGCGGGCGACGTGGGTCAACAGCACCCGACGATACGCGTCGTTCTCCAGCAGACCGTGCCAGTGCGTGCCGACGATCGCCCCGCGCATGCCGCCCTCCGGGACCCCGGTGGAATCGCACAGCAACGCCGCATCGCCGTTGCGAACGACGCGACCGTGGTGGATCTCGTAGCCGTGCACCGCAACCGCACCGACCGTGCCCGACGACCGCCGCAGCACCTTCGCGGGCGCGAACTCGACGTCGAGGTCGAGCAGATCCAAACCCGCGACCTCGCCGCGCCCGGATTCCACCGTGTCCACGATCGAACGACCCAGCATCTGATACCCGCCGCACACCCCGAAGACCGCGCCCCCACGCGCCGCGTGCTCGATGATCTCGGCGGCAAGTCCGGTGCGGCGCAACCATTCCAGGTCGCCGACGGTCGACTTGCTGCCCGGCAGTAGCACCAGGTCGGTGTCGGGGATCCGCGACGGCTCACTCACCCACCGCACCGCCACCCCCGGCTCGCACGCCAGCGCCTCGACGTCGGTGGAGTTCGAGATCCGCGGCAGCCGAATCGCCGCTACCCGCAACCACTCTCGACCACACGGTGGCGCGGGCCGGCCTACGGGCGCGTCGGAAACCGTGCCCAGCGAGTCCTCCGCGTCGAGCCACAGCTTCGACGCGAACGGCACGACGCCCAGCGTCGGCCGCCCGGTCAACTCCCCCAGTCGGCGCAGGCCGGGTTCCAGTAACGCCTCGTCGCCGCGGAACTTGTTGACCACGAACCCCGCAATCAGCGCCTGATCCTCCGGGTCGAGTACGGCGAGGGTTCCGTACAGGTGCGCGAGCACTCCGCCGCGGTCGATGTCGCCGACCACCAGCACCGGCAACCCTGCCGCCCGCGCCAACCCCATGTTCGCCAGATCCGTTGCACGCAGGTTGATCTCCGCGGGGGAACCTGCCCCCTCACAGATCACGACGTCGAATTCCGCACGCAATGAGGAAAGTTCATCGGCGACAACCGCACGCAGCGACTCCCGGTGTGCGATGTAGTCCGCCGCCCCGACCGTCGTCACCGCCTGCCCGCGCACCACCAGTTGCGAACGCCGGTCGCTGCCGGGCTTCAGCAGCACCGGGTTGAACCGCACGCTCGGCTCGAGCCCGCACGCCGCGGCCTGCAACGCCTGTGCCCGCCCGATCTCGCCGCCGTCGAGGGTGACGACGGAGTTGTTGGACATGTTCTGCGCCTTGAACGGCGCCACCGACACGCCGCGGCGCGCCAGCAACCGGCACAGCCCCGCGACCAGCACACTCTTGCCCGCGTCCGAGGTGCATCCGGCGACGAGCAGCGCGCCGTTCACAGGCCAGGGCCAGCGCAGCGACGGGAGATCACGGCAGCGTCAGGATCTCCGACCCGCTCTCGGTCACCGCGATGGTGTGCTCGAACTGCGCGGTCCACTTGCGGTCCTTCGTCACGACCGTCCAGCCGTCGTCCCAGATGTCGTAGTCGACGGTGCCGAGGTTGATCATCGGCTCGATGGTGAACGTCATGCCGGGTTCGATGACGTCGGTGACGGTGGGCTGGTCGTAGTGCAGGATCACCAGGCCGCTGTGGAAGGTCGGCCCGACGCCGTGGCCGGTGAAGTCGCGGACCACGCCGTAGCCGAACCGGTTGGCGTAGGACTCGATCACCCGACCGAGGACGTTGAGTTCGCGGCCGGGCGCCACGGCCTTGATCGCGCGCATGGTCGCCTCGCGAGTGCGTTCGACCAGCAGTCGGGCCTCCTCGGAGACGTCACCGGCAAGGAAGGTCGCGTTGGTGTCACCGTGCACGCCGTGGATGTAGGCGGTGACGTCGATGTTGACGATGTCGCCGTCCTCGATGACGGTCGAGTCCGGGATGCCGTGGCAGATCACCTCGTTCAGCGATGTACAGCACGATTTCGGAAAGCCCTTGTAGCCCAGCGTCGACGGGTAGGCGCCGTGGTCACACATGTACTCGTGCGCGATCCGGTCGAGTTCGTCGGTGGTCACCCCGGGCGCAACCGCCTTGCCCGCCTCCGCGAGCGCCTGCGCCGCGATGCGCCCAGCGATGCGCATCTTGTCGATCGTCTCCGGCGTCTGCACCCACGGCTCGTTGCCCTCGCGCGCGGTCTTGCGTCCGACGTATTCGGGGCGCTCGATGCTGCGGGGCACGTCGCGGATCGGCGAGAGCTCACCGGGACGCAGGGCGGTACGGGTAGGCATGATGACGAGGGTAGTGGAAGGAGCCGTGGGAGGGCTGTGTGGATAGGGGTGGCGTGGAGCTGGGCGTGACGACGTTCGCCGAGGTGTACGCGGTGGGTGACGCGCCGCCGCCGACGTACGGGCAGCGGCTGCGGGACGTCGTCGAGGAGGCGGTGACCGCCGAGCGGGCGGGCCTGCAGGTGTACGGGGTGGGCGAGCATCATCGCGCCGACTTCGCCGCGTCGAGCCCCGCCGTCGTGCTCGGCACCATCGCCGGGCGGACCCGGCGCATCGCGCTGACCAGTGCCGTCACCGTCCTCAGCTCCGACGACCCGGTGCGCGTGTACGAGGACTTCGCGACGCTGGACCTGCTGTCGCGCGGCCGCGCGGAGGTGATGGTCGGCCGCGGATCGTTCACCGAATCGTTCCCGCTGTTCGGCTACGACCTCGCCGACTACGACGACTTGTTCGCCGAGAAGCTCGACCTGTTGCTGCGCCTGCGCGCCGACGATCCGGTGGACTGGCAGGGTCGCTTCCGCTCGCCGCTGCGCAATCAGATGGTCTACCCGCGCACCGAGCGCGAGTTGCCGGTGTGGATCGCGGTCGGCGGCACCCCGGAGTCCGTGATCCGCGCCGGGCTGCTGGGGCTGCCGCTCGCGCTGGCGATCATCGGCGGCGAGCCCGCCCGCTTCGCGCCGCTGGTACAGCTGTACCACCGCGCGCTCGAGGAGGGCGGACACCCTCCCCGGCCGGTGGCGGTGCACGCCCACGGTTACATCGCGGCGACCGAACGGCAGGCCGTCGACGACTTCTATCCCGCCTACGCCGTCGCGATGACGAAAATCGGCCGCGAACGCGGCTGGGGACCGATGAACCCCGGGCAGTTCGACGCGATGCGCGGACCGACCGGGTCGCTGCTCGTCGGCACGCCCGAGCAGGTCGCGGAGAAGATCGACGCGATGCGCGACGTCCTGGGGATCGAGCGGTTCATGCTGCACATCAGCGTCGGCACGATCGAGCATCACAAGGTGCTCGACGCCATCGACCTGCTCGGGTCGGAGGTCGCCGGCCTGCTCGGCCGGCGCCACCCGTAACCCGGCGCCGCGGTCCGGTTCGGCATCGGGCCTCGTCGGCCGTCAGTTCACGCGGATCGACTTTCTGATCCAGTCACGTTGTGCGCGAAGCCGCTCCGGGAGAATCGTGACGTCCCAGTCCCCTCGCTCCAACCACGCGCTCCGGGGACAGCCGCATCACGTGTCGACGCACTGCCAGGTGACCGGTCGAGGGCCGGGAACGCTGACGGCGGACTGCCCAGGGTGCACGTGTCGAGCTGGTGTCGCACCGGGAAACGATGTGTGAGACTGAGCCTGCGCGAACGAATCCGCGTTCGCGGGCGGGGCGGGAAGGAGAGGATCGCCGATGGCGTACGGACTCCTCGCAAAGGCGGCATCGCTCGTGGTGACCGGGGCGGTCGGCGCGGCCGCCTACGACGCGGCGAAGCGGGCCGCGCGCAGGGTCTCCGTCCACGACGCCGCGGTGACGGCGACCGCGTGGGGACTGCGCGGAACACGGAAGGCGGAGCAGGGCGCCGAATCGGCCCGGCTGAAACTGGCCGACGTCGTCGCCGAGGCCAAGGAGCGCGTCGGCGAGGAGGCAGCGCCGCCCGCCGCCCCCGGCGCCGGACACGACCACGACCACGACCACTGACGAACGTCCGATGACCGACACCGCCGAGTTCGAGGTCCTCTCCGACGCCGCGGGCCGGATCCGGCTGCTGGTGCCGT
The DNA here is from genome assembly GCA_036524855.1 of Aldersonia sp. GTDB lineage: Bacteria > Actinomycetota > Actinomycetes > Mycobacteriales > Mycobacteriaceae > Aldersonia. Next base: position 7,963 of record DATDBL010000414.1, read on the forward strand.
TCGTCAGAGGCAGCGTCGTGCATGCGGTGGCGACCGAGGACGCGGTGACCAAGGTGTCGGGGGTGCGGGCGGTGCACGCCTACCCACGCACCGCGTCGGTGGTGGTCTGGTACTCGCCGCGCCGGTGCGATCGCGACGACGTGCTCACGGCGATCGCGGGCGCCGCGACGGCCGACGCGACGCTCGTCCCCACCCGTGCGCCGTACTCGGCCGAGGTCGCCAACTTCGACGTCATCCGGATGGCGGTCGGCGGGCTCGCGCTGGCGTTGCTGGGACTGCGCCGCTACGGATTCCGACGGCAACCGCTCCTCGGGCCGACCAGTCGCGCGATCGCGACCGGCGCGACCATCTTCACCGGGTATCCGTTCCTGCGCGGTGCCCTGCGGTCGCTGCTCGGCCGCAGCGGGGCCGGGACGGACACTCTCGTGTCCGCCGCCACCGTCGCGAGCCTGGTGCTCCGGGAGAACGTCGTCGCACTCACCGTGTTGTGGTTGCTGAACATCGGCGAGTACCTGCAGGACCTGACCCTGCGCCGGACCCGGCGGGCGATCACGGATTTGCTCAGCGGCACGCAGGACACCGCGTGGCTGCGCTTGCCCGACGGCAGCGAGGTGCAGGTGCCCGTCGAGTCGCTCGAGGTCGGCGACCACGTGGTCGTGCACGAGCATGTCGCTCTCGCGGTGGACGGCGTCGTCGTCGAGGGCGACGCCGTTGTCGACCGGTCGGCAATCACCGGCGAGACCATGCCGGCCAGCATCGGACCGAACAGCGCGGTGCACGCCGGCTCGGTGGTGCTCAAGGGCCATTTGGTGGTGCGGGCCCACGCCGTCGGCGCCGACACGACGATCGGCCGGATCATCACCCGGGTCGAAGAGGCCCAGCACGATCGCGCGCCGATTCAGACCGTCGGCGACGCGTTCTCCCGGCGCTTCGTACCGGCGTCGTTCCTGCTCTCCGCGCTCACCCTGGTCGTCACCCGCGATGTGCGCCGCGCGATGACGATGTTGCTCGTGGCGTGCCCGTGCGCGGTCGGGCTGTCCACTCCCACGGTGATCAGCGCGGCGATCGGCAACGGGGCGCGCCGGGGCATTCTGATCAAGGGCGGTTCGCACCTCGAGCAGGCCGGCCAGGTCGACGCGTTCGTCTTCGACAAGACCGGCACACTCACCGTCGGACGGCCCGTGGTGACCAACGTCGTCGCGCTGCACCCGGACTGGGAGCCCGAGCAGATCCTGGCCTATGCCGCAAGCTCGGAGATCCACTCCCGGCACCCGTTGGCGGAGGCGGTGATCCGCTACACCGAGGAGCGGCGCATCGCGATCCCCGCGCACGAGGAGTGCGAGGTGCTCGTCGGGTTGGGCATGCGGACCTGGACCGACGGCCGCACCCTGCTACTGGGCAACACGGCGTTGCTGCGCGCGGAGAAGGTGCGAGTCTCGAAGAAGGCGGCCGACTGGGTCACCCGGCTGCAAGGTCAGGCCGAGACCCCGCTGCTGCTCGCCGTCGACAACAGGCTGGTGGGGCTGATCAGCCTGCGCGACCAGGTCCGCGCGGAGTCGGCCTACGTGCTGGCCGCGCTGCGCCGCTCCGGCGTCCGGCGGATCGTGATGCTCACCGGCGACCACCCGAAGACCGCGGAGGCGGTCGCGGCCGAACTCGGCGTCACCGAGTGGCGCGCCGAGGTGCTGCCGGAGGACAAGCTCGACGTGGTGCGCGAACTGCAGGCCGGCGGGCACGTCGTCGCGATGGTCGGCGACGGCGTCAACGACGCACCCGCCCTCGCCGCCGCCGACATCGGGATCGCGATGGGCCTCGCCGGCACCGACGTCGCCGTGGAGACCGCGGACGTGGCGCTCGCCGGTGACGACCTGCGTCGCCTGCTCGACGTGCGCGACCTCGGCGCGCACGCGGTGGGCGTGATCCGGCAGAACTACGGAATGTCGATCGCGGTCAACGCGGTCGGCCTGCTCGTGGGTGCCGGTGGGGCGTTGTCACCGGTGCTCGCCGCGGTGCTGCACAACGCGTCGTCGGTGGCGGTCGTGGCCAACAGTTCCCGGCTGATCCGGTACCGGCTCACCGACTGACGGCACCGGCGAGTTTCGGGGCGCCGCCACCCGTCGGGTCCATGCGCGCGACCGCGCACTTGCCGACCGCACGCCCCAACTCGACGTATGCCTCGAACACGTTGTCGGAGAGCAGCTGATTGAACGTGGACGTTCGCGGCACGGTCCGCGCGCTCCCCGGCCACTGCCGCGGACGCCAATCGGTGCGCGCGCGGGAAGCCGCGCACTGCGCGTCGCAATCGTTTCCGAGTTCCTGCGCGAACGTTGCCTTCGCCAGCACGATCGTGCCGTCGCGTTCGGTGGCGCCCAACGATTCGGGGTAGCGAAACTTGATCACGGCCACACACTTTTCGGTCACGCGATTCCGCGGCAGGTCGGCAAAGTCCCCCTGATCCCGAAGCGCCTTCAGTTCGTCGTCGTCGACCACCTCGATCCCCAGGTGCGAAGTCGCCAACTCGAGCACCCCGTCGAAAGTCGCCGTGGTACGGATCGGATCCCCGCTCGCGTCGATGACCAGGATCGAGCGGCAGCGACGGCGAAGCAGTTCCAGCAGGCCGAGGTTGTCCAGGTGTCCGCCGTCGCTGACATAGACGAACCGCCGAGCGCTCGGGAACACGCCGAGCACCTCACGGATCAGCCAGATGCCGCGTCGACGCCGGATCCACCGGCCCTTCGGCCGACTCTCGTCGGGCCAACTCGCCTGCGCGCGGGGATTCGGCAGCCACACCCCGAGGCGAAGGTTCAGCAGCACCGCCAAGCGGCCGAGCGCCGGCACCCGGGTGCGCGGCCCCATCGCCGAGGCCACCGCCGCCCCCGAGATCGCCATCGCCGCCTCGAGCGTGCCGTCCGGGCCCAGTCTGCGCCCGAGCGCCGCCCGGAACTCCTCCGTCGTCCAGTAGCCGAGTTCGGGCGAGCCGACGTGGTCGTGCGAGAACACGAATGTGCGCTCCGATACCCCGCCGGCGGCACGTCCATGTCGTTGACGTTCGCTGTCGCGCACACGAGGAGGGTCGGGCCAACCTTCTCTCCCCCGTCGTACGGCCCGCCCCAGCGATCCAGTATGGTCGGGGTGTCGTAGGAGATGTTCGCGACTACGTCCCCCGAGCGCTGGATCCCGAATGTCGAGGCGAGACGTTCCTTGTAGAGCTGGTGCGGGGAGGTGATCGTCTGGTCCGTCGAGATCAGGAACGCGGCGACGACGACCGTTGCGACGGCGACGAACACAACGGAGCCGTCCCAGCGGGCGCCGACGAGAGCAAGCAGCCACGCACCGAGCACCCACGCCGCCTCGAGCAGACAGACGCCCAGGAACCGCACCCAATGCGCTCGGTAGTACTGCAGGACAAACCCGATCACCGCGAAAACAAGGAGCGCGACCACGATATAGTCCAGATCCGTTGTACGCGCTGCGATCACCGCGACCGAGCACGCGACCAAAATCGCCGCCCCTGTCCAAGAACCCCCACGCGCCAAGGCGTGTCGCCATCCTGGCGATGGGGCGAAATTCTGCGGTTCACACCCGGCGAGGCGACGAGTTTTCCGCCACAGTGGGCTGTTCGGCAGGGAGTATTGGCGCAACGCGACGCCCACTGCCGCGACGAGAATCGCAGGGTAGAGCTGCACCTCGGGGATCGGTAGATGCTCGGCTACGACACCGAGCCAGAATCCGGCGAGAAACACGAGCGCACCGATCGTGCCGATGTTCAACGCCGTCCGGGCCACAAATCCGAGCGCCCCGCCCAGCAGCTGCCACCCGCGTCCGAGGTAGCGGTGCTTGGTCTTCAGCCAAGTGAACTCCGGGGCATCCTGGTCGTAGGCATTCTCTGGCGGCTCCGGAGGCTGTTGGGCGTGGTGCAGCATCTGGGTGGATACGCCGACGTAGCCCCCGCCCGAGACGGTTGCGAGGTAGTCGGCGCGCTCCAATGCGTGGCTTCCGTCCTCTGCGAGCGCCTGCAGCACTCCCGTGCAGAAGCTCGCTGACCGTATTCCCCCGCCGGACAACGCGATCCCGTAGTCCGCACCCGGGAAGACATCGCCGGCGCCGTTCACGTAGGCGCGTGCCTGCTCGTAGGTCTCGACCGTCGCTCCGGGCGTACCCCGCGCCTCGACGGTCGGCACCTCGACGTCCTCGGCGAACCGCTGCCGACGCCACCACTTCCGCACCCGCGATACAGCCACCGCTACCCCCTCGGTCGGACTGACGGAACGTCCACAGTCTCCGACCGAGGAGGCGGGTCGACTAGCGTAGTCGACTACGCTACTTTCTACCGCTGCCGCAGCAGGTACCGCTGCACCTTCCCGCTCGGCGTCTTCGGCAGCGCGTCGACGTAGTGCACCTTGCGCGGGTAGGCGTGTGCGGCGAACTTCTTCTTCACCAGATCCTGCAACTCGCCGGTAAGCTGGTCGGTGGCCGGAATCCCTTCGCGCAGAACCACGAACGCCTCGAGCACCTCGCCGCGCAGTTCGTCGGGCATGCCCACGACGACGGCCTCGACCACGGCGTCGTGCATCACCAGCACGCTCTCCACGTCGAACGGGCCGATGCGGTAGCCCGCCATGATGATCACGTCGTCGTCGCGGGAGGAGAAGAAGTAGAACCCCTCGTCGTCGACCATGCCCGCGTCCCCGGTGATATACCAGCGGCCGTCGTCGGTGTAGCGCGAGGCGGTCTTCTCCGGGGCGTCGACGTACCCGTGGAACCACATCAGGGGGCTCGCGGTGGTGTCGATGGCGACCCGGCCGAGCGTGCCCGCCGGTGCGAGATCGTCCGAGTCGTCGGACAGCACGCCGCAGGTCCACCCCGGCAGCGGCCGACCCATCGACCCGGCCGGGACTTCGGTCGAGATGGCCTCGTGCCAACCGTTCGAGACGAACATGCCGTGCTCGGTCTGACCATAGTGATCACGCACCGCCACACCGAGATTCGCGGTCGACCAGGCCACGACGTCCGGGGTGAGCGGCTCCCCTGCCGACGACGCCCGGCGCAGCCGCAGCCCCGGCGGCGGGGTGTTGGGGTCGGCGCGCAGGCTGCGGTACACGGTCGGGGCGGCGGCGAAGTTGGTGACGCCGAACTGCTCCATCACGCCCCACGTGGTGGGGGCGGAGAAGCCCGCATGCAGCAGGATGCTGCGAATGCCGGCCGCCATCGGGCCGATGATCGCGTAGTAGAGCCCGTACGCCCAGCCGGGGTCGGCGGCGTTCCAGAACACGTCGTCGTCGCGGACGTCGAGGCCGAACTCGAGGTAGGCGTGGAAGGACGCGAGTGCCTTCGCCGGCACCGGCACGCCCTTGGGGGTTCCGGTGGTGCCGCTGGTGAACAACTGCACCATCAGCCCGTCGGCGCCGACCGCAACCGCGTCGGCCACCGGTTCGGCCTCCGCGATCAGGTCGGTGAACTGCGGGTGGCCGCTCTCGCCGCCGACCGCGACCACCGACCACGCCGGGTCGGCCGGAATGTCTTCGCCTGGAGTCAGTTTCGACAACTGCGATGCGTCGGCGACGACGACCTTCGCCGCACTCGCGTCGAGCCGGAACGCGATCGCGGGCGGCGCGAACGCGGTGAACAGCGGCACGTGCACCGCGCCCCGGCGCCAGATCCCGAGCAGCGCTACCGGCAGTTCGGCGGACTTGCCCATCAGCGTCGCGACCCGATCGCCGGGGCCCACCCCGCGGCCGGCGAGCGCGGACGCGAACCGGGCGGACTTGTCGCGGAGTTCACCGATGGTGATATCGACGGCGGACAGGTCGGCCTCGACGACGGTGAACGCGACCGCATCGGCCGGATGGTCGTCGCACAGCAGCGCCGCGACGCAGGCGTCGGGGGTGTCGTAACGGTCGAGGAGTTCGCGCACGCGCGCATCAGTCGTCATGGTCACTAGGATCCGCGTCACACTCGGGCGTGGCCACCCCCGAAAAGGGGGTAGCGCCTTCGCCTGGCGAACCGATGGGTGTGTGCAATGTCTGCGACAATTCGCCGATGACCGACAAGGGGGGCCGTCCCGCCGCGACGAGCGCCCACGACCTGGCGGTCGCGGCGCAACGGCTGTTCCTCGAGCGCGGCTTCGAGCACACCAACGTCGACGACATCGCCGCCGAGGCCGGCGTCAGCCGTCGTACCTTCTTCCGGTACTTCCCGTCCAAGGCCGAAGTGGTGTGGGTCGACGCGCGCGCCGAATTCGCCCGGCTGCGGCGCAGCCTCGCCACCGCCGACGCGGACGCGCCCTACGAGGACGTCGTCGTCGACGCGGTGGTCGGGGCGCTGCGCTTCCCGCCCGCCCACCGGGAGTGGGCGTGGCAGCGGGCGAGACTGGTGCTCACCGTGCCGGAGGTGCAGGCGCACACGTCCCGTCGGTTCGCCGACTGGCGCGACGCAGCGGCACAGTTCGCGGCCGAGCGCAGCGGCCAACCCGTCGACGCGATGTTTCCGGTTGCGGTCGGGCACGCGGTACTCGCCGCGACGCTCGCCGGACACCAGTACTGGCTCAACCACCCCGACTCCGACCTGTTCGACGCCCTCGCCTGCGCATTGCGCATGCTGCTGCCACCGTGGCCGGAGTGACCCGCGCATAATGAGCCCGACCGGGCAGTGATACCGGGCAGGGCGTTCGACGAGGAGGAAATCGTGCAACAACTCACGGGACTGGATGCGTCGTTCCTGGCGCTGGAGTCGCCGACCTCCTACGCCCACGTCGGCAGTGTCTGCGTCCTCGAAGCTCCGGTCGACGGCCAACCGCTCACCCTGGAGAAGCTGACCCGCCTCGTCGAGTCGCGGCTGCATCTCGTGCCGCCACTGCGCCGGCGCCTGGCCGAGGTCCCGCTCGGTCTCGACCAGCCGTACTGGATCGAGGATCCCCACTTCGACATCGAGTTCCACGTCCGCGAACTGGCGCTGCCCGCTCCCGGCGACGACCGGCAGCTCGCCATTCAGGCGGCGCGGCTGCACTCGCGCCCGCTCGACCGCCGCCGCCCGCTGTGGGAGCTGTACCTGATCCACGGTCTGCAGGGTGGCCGGTACGCGGTCTACACGAAGGTCCACCACGCGGCGATCGACGGGGTGTCGGGCAACGACCTCCTCGCCGCGCTGCTGGACCAGACTCCCGAGCCTCGCGACGTGGGCGATCCCGGCGAGTGGAAGCCCGACACCCCGCCCAGCGGCCTGAACATGCTCTTGCGCAGCGCCGTGTCCGCCGCGAAGTACCCGGTGCGGGCGGTCAAGGTCTCCGCCGATGTGATCCGTGCGGTGCCCGGCTTGCTGTCGAGTTCCGGCCGCCCCGCGGTTCCGGTGCTCGACCAAGTGCTGCGCCGGGAGTCGGACGGGCAGCCGCTGCTGGCGCCCTCCACGCCGTTCAACACCAACATCGGCCCGCATCGCCGCTGGGTGTTCGGCAGCGTCCCGCTTGCCGACGTCAAGGCAGTCAAGAACGCCGCCGGGGCCACCGTCAACGACGTCGTCATGTCCCTGTGCGCGGCCGCGCTGCGCTCATGGCTGCAGCGGAACGACGCCCTGCCCGAGGGTCCGCTGCTCGCGGCGGTGCCCGTGTCGATCCGCAACGAGGACCAACAGAACACCCACGGCAACCGCGTCGCGGTCATGATTGCGGTGCTGCCGACCCACCTCGACGACCCGGCCGCGCGGCTCGCGGCGTCGCACCAGGGGATGGCGGCGGCGAAGGAGAACTACAACGCGCTGCCGGCCGACATCATCGGCGACATCACGCAGTTCTCGGTCCCCGCGCTGTCGAACGTGGCCAGCCGGCTGGCCAGCGAGTTGCGCCTGCTCTCGCGGGTGCCGCCGTTCAACCTGTTCATCTCGAACGTCCCCGGCCCGACCGTCGACCTGTACTACTGCGGCGCCCGGCTCGAGGCTTGCTACCCGTTGTCGGTGCTCGCCGACGGGCAGGCCCTCAACATCACGGTGCTGTCCATCGGCGGGAACCTGGACTTCGGCATCATCGCCGACCGTGACGTCATCCCCGACGTCGAGCCGATCATGACCGGCATCGCCGACGAGATCGAGGCGTTGAAGAAGGAACTCGGGCTGGATTGAGCCGCGCCGACTCGCCTGTTTGAGGACTAGGATGCACGTCACGACCGCCCCGGACCGCACGGAGCCCCTGTGAGTGCATCCTCGCCCCTGCTGCGCCCGCGCGACAGCGACGCGCTGCGCGCCGAGGTGCGCCGCATCGCGGTCGAGACGGGAGCTCCGGTGGTGTTCGCCGGGGAGGTGGGCGACGAGAACTTCCTGCTGCTTTCCGAGTTCGCCGGGACATGGACGACGGCGTTGCGCGGGCTGATCGTGCGGCCGGATTCCGGGGTCGGCGGCCAGGCCGTCGCCGCCAGGCGACCGACCCAGGTGGCCGACTACGCCCGGTCCCGCCTGATCACCCATCACTACGACGGCCCGGTGGTGAGCGAGGGGATCAAATCCGTCCTCGGGGTCCCGGTTGTCGTCGCCGGCACGACCCGCGCGGTGCTGTACGCGGCCGACCGGGGCACCGGATTGCTCGGTGATCGGACGACGGACCAGGTGGTGCGGGCGAGCCGACGGCTCGCAACCGAGATCGCGATCCGCGACGAGGTCGACCGACGGCTGCAACTGCAGACCGCGCTGCTCGCGAACGGGGCCTCCGCCGAGGGGGCCAGCACCGAGGAGATCCGCGACATCCATGCCCAGCTGCGGGCTCTTGCCGCCGGGCTGGGCGACGTCGCGGTGCGGGACCAATTGCTGGGTCTCGGCAACCGGCTGGCCCGGTTGGTGTCCGGCCAGGACGAGACCGAGCCGCCCGAGCTGTCCGACGCAACGCTGTCACCCCGCGAACTCGACGTACTCGCGACGGTCGCGCTGGGGTGCAGCAACGCGGAGGTCGCGCGGCGGCTCTCGGTGAAGCCGGAGACGGTGAAGAGCTACCTGCGCACCGCGATGAGCAAACTCGGCGCGCACAGCCGGCACGAGGCAGTAGTTACCGCGCGGCGGTTCGGGCTGCTGCCCTGAGCATGGACGACCTGCTGCATGCCACCGCCGAGCACGCGGTCGCGTATCTGAACGGTCTGCCCGACGCGCCGGTCGGGGCTACGGCCACCGACCCGGACGTATTGCGGGCGCGGTTGGGCGGTGGGTTGCCGGAGGTGGGAGCCTCTCCTGCGTCGGTGATCGAGGATCTGGTCTCTGCCGCGACGCCGGGCATCGCCGCCAGCGCCGGGCCGCGGTTCTTCGGCTTCGTCACCGGCGGTGCACTGCCCGCGGCGCTGGCCGCCGACTGGCTGACGTCGACGTGGGACCAGAACGCGGTGCTGTTCGCCAGTTCGCCGGCGGCGGCGATCGCGGAGGAGGTCGTCGGCGGCTGGCTGGCAGACCTGCTGGGGCTGCCGTCGTCGGCGTCGTTCACGTTCACGACCGGCTGTCAGATGGCGCACGTGACCTGTCTCGCCGCCGCCCGTCACGCGGTGCTCGCGGACGCGGGGTGGGACGTGGAGCGGCAGGGCCTGGGTGGCGCGCCGCGGGTGCGGGTGCTGACCGGTGCCGCCCGCCACGTCACCGTCGACCGGGCGTTGCGCCTGCTTGGACTCGGCACCGACGCGCTGGTGCCGGTCGCGGTGGACGGCGCGGGCCGGATGGACCCGGCGGCGTTGTCTCGCGAACTCCGTGACGGTCCGACGATCGTCGTCGCGCAGGCCGGCGAGGTCAACACCGGGTCGTTCGACCCGTTCGGCGAGATCGTCGACGCCGCCCGCGCGGCGGGTGCGTGGGTGCACGTCGACGGCGCATTCGGGTTGTGGGCGGCGGCGAGTCCGGCGTACCGGCACCTCACCGCAGGTGCGGAACGGGCGGACTCCTGGGCCAGCGACGCGCACAAGTGGCTGAACGTGCCCTACGACTCGGGATTGGCGTTCTGCGCGCGTCCGTCGGATCATCGCGCCGCGATATCGCTGCCCGCCGCCTACCTCACCACCGGTGCGCGCGACGGGATGGACTGGTCGCCCGAGGCGTCGCGGCGCGCGCGTGCGTTTGCGGCGTGGGCGGCGCTGCGATCCCTCGGCCGCTCCGGGGTGGCGGAGCTCGTCGACCGATGCTGTTCGCATGCGAGGCGTTTCGCTGCTTTGTTGGGTGACGTTCCGGGCCTCGAGTTGCTCAACGACGTCGTGCTGAACCAGGTATTGGTGCGGTTCGGTGACGACACTGTGACCGATGCCGTCATCGCCGCCGTCCAGGCCGACGGCACGTGCTGGCTCGGCGGCACGGTATGGCAGGGCCGCCGGGCGATGCGCATCAGCGTGTCGAACTGGTCGACGACCGACGAGGATGTCGTGCGGTCGGCGGCGGCGATTCGCGCGGCTGCGGCTGGCGTGGCCTGACCCCATCCGTGCCGTGTCGCCCGGCCCCGCCCAGAGCGCACCTATTGCCACCTCAGGGCCGTCACCGCGCCGGTACTTGACGAGGGGCGCGTCGCACTCGGCCGACCTCAGTCCCACATCGTGCCACTGTCGACGTTGATCGACTGGCCGGTGATGCCTTCGGCCTGCGGTGATGCGAGGTACATCGCCATGCTGGCGATGTCGCTCGGCTGTGTGATGCGCTCGAGGCTGGACAGGGCCGAGACGGTCGCGCGAAGGTCGTCGACGGTCGGTCCACCGCGGCCGGCCCGAGCCTGCATGACGTCGCGCATGTACGGCGTCTCCGTCACGCCGGGGCACACCGCGTTGACCCTGATGCCCAGTGGGCCGAGCTTGGCCGCAGAGAACCGCGTCATCGCCACGACGGCACCCTTGCTGCTGGCGTAGGCCACGTTCGACGCCCCCTGCCATCCCTTGCCTGCAATGCTGGCGATGTTCACGATCGAGCCGCCACCGGCGTCGCGCATCACGGTGGCCGCCGACTGCAGGGCGAAGAAGCAGCCTCGGGCATTCACCGCGAAGATCTGGTCCCAAGCCTGCGCGTCGACCTCGAAGAAGTCCAGGTCACGCGTTACGCCGGCGTTGTTGACCAGTGCGGAGATGCCCCCGAAGGCCCGCACGGTGTCGTCGATCATGGATCGCACCGAGTCGAGATCGGCCATATCGACCCGAACAACCTTGCCGTCGCGCCCGAGTCGGTGATCTCGGCTGCGACGACCTCGCCGGTCTGCTCATCACGGTCGGCCACGACGACTTGCCAACCCTGCTCGGCGGCAAGCTCGGCGATCGCACGCCCGATGCCGCTGGCCGCGCCGGTCACGACGACTGACTGCCCATCCATCGATGGAATCCTCTCTCGTGGATGTCGGGGTTCCCCGACGGTTTTCAGCACGCACCGCGTGGGTGCCGCGCTCGATGCGCGACACCCACGCGGTGCGCGAGCAGACCGATCGACGAACGGTGCCGACCTCCTACGCCTGCTGCGCGGCCGTGACTTTCTGACCGACGTTCGCCATGTCGATGTTCTTGCCCTCCGGCATGAACCAAGCGGCGACGCCGGTCACGAGGACCGCGATGACCACGTAGAGGTTGGCGACCCACGCCGCGCCCATGCTGTCGAACCACTCGTTCAGGTAGGGGGCCGTGCCACCGAAGATCGCGACCGAGAGCGAGAAGGCCAGGCCGATACCGAGTGAGCGCGACCGGGTCGGAAAGAGCTCGGCCATCGTGGTGCTCTGGATCGCGCCGGTCGACGTGATGACGACGAGGGCGATGCTGGCGGCGATCATCAGCGACGACGGCTTCGAGTTGATCATGTTCATGAGCGGGAAGTGGAGGACTGCGAAGACCACCGCGAAGCCGATGAACATGGGGCGTCGCCCGATACGGTCGGAGAGCTTGCCCCACAACGGCAGGAACGCCATCGCGATCAGCATCGCGACAATCATCGACAGGTAGCCGTCCTTGGCCGACATGCCCGTGTGCACGATCGCGTGTGTCAACACGTACGACAGCCAGGTGTATTGCGAGACGGTAAGACCGCAGATCAAGGCCATCACGGTGATCGCCGGGCGCAGCATGGACTGCTTCGGTCCTGAGGCCGGAACCTGGTCGGCCTGCTCTTCGCGATACGTCTCGTACGCTTCGGTCTCGTGCATGCCGCGGCGCAAGAAGAGCACGACGATGGCGAGCACGCCGCCCAGCAGGAACGGATAGCGCCACGCACCCTCGGCGACGGCCTGCTCACCCACCGCGAGGATGAGCATCAGACCGACGAATACGGCCACCACGGTGCCGAAGAGCAGAGCCGCGAAGTAGGCGCTGCTCCACAGGCCCCGCTTGCCGTCCGGGCCGAGCTCGGCGATGTAGGTTGTCGCCGCTGCCGACTCGCCGCCGTGAGCGAAACCCTGCACGAGCCGTGCCAGCAGCAGGATCATCGAAGCCCAGACACCCACCTGGTCGAACGTCGGCGCGAGACCCGTTGCGAAGCAACCGGCACCCATCAGCAGCAAGGTGGTGACCAGAACAGCCTTCCGGCCGACACGATCGGCCAGACGGCCGAAGAAGATGCCGCCCAGAGGCCGCATCAGGAAACCTGCGGCGAAGACACCGAGCGCCGCCAGAAGCGCCGACACCTTGTCCTCGCTGTCGAACATGGCCATCGCGATGAACGGCGTGAACACGCCGTAGATGCTCCATTCGTACCACTCGAGCGTGTTGCCGAAGCTCGCGGCGAGCAGCGATCTGCGCCGGGTGCGTGGGTCGATCGAAGAGGGCGGGTTCATGTCGGGGCCTTCCGGTAAGGGGGGAGGATCGTCACTGCGTCACAGCAGCCGTCCAGATGCAATTCGCGTCACTTACTTGTTGGCTAACAAACTATCTTGTGACCCACGTCGCGTCAAGAGGATGCCCAAGATTCCTTCGCGCCCAACCCCATCGCGTGCCCACGCGCCATTCCGAGCCTGCGCCGATCAGTGCGCCGCGGGCCGGCCGGTAAGGCCGGACTGCGCACGACTGACGCAGCACGCCCCCGCGTCATCCGATTTCGAGTGCCGCGGTTGCACCGGATCGACTTGACAACATGCGAGAACATTACTAGTTTGTCAGCCAACAACTATATGCGGGAAATCACAGCATGTCAGTTATCGAGACGCTGGTCGATGAGGTGGCCCCGCGTGGCGCCGGACACCGTGTCGCCGGCTCGCACCTGATGCGCTGATGCGCCCCATTCCTATCCAGAGGAGTAGTACTGATGAATCACGATGACGCGACGTTTGCAGAGCGCAACCTGAGCCACGTTCTGCGGGCACGGGCCACGGAGCATCCGAACCGGGAGTTCCTCGTTTTCGGCGACCGGTCCTGGAGCTATGCGGCGTTCGACGAGTGGGTCGACACCGTCACCCGCGGCCTGATGGCGTTGGGCCTGGTCAAGGGCGACAAGCTTGCCATCATGCTGTCGAACCGGCCCGAGTTCCTCGTGGTCTGGCTCGCGTCGGTCCGCGCGGTCTGGTCCAGGTGCCGGTCAACTACGACTATCGCGGCCTGTTGCTCAAGCACATCGTCGAGCACTCCGACGCGCGTGCGATGGTCGTCTCCCCCGACCGGATCGAGCGTCTCGCGGACGAGAACGTCGGCTTCGCCAACCTCGAGCGTCTCGTCGTGGTCGGCGACGGCGCTGTTGGCGACAACCTACCCGTCCCGGTGTCGGTGTTCGCCGACCTGGAGATCGGGGGTGACGACCTTCCCGGCGTCGCGCTGCGCCACGACGACATCGCCGCAATCATGTACTCCTCCGGCACGACCGGCCCGTCGAAGGGCATCCTTGTCAGCCACAACTACTTCTGGTGGCACGGCAGAACGGGCGCAGAAGGCCGCGGCGTCAACGAGAACGAGCGCCTCTACACCTGCCTGCCGCTGTTTCATGCGAACGCACAACTGGTCACCACCTGCCCGGTACTACTCGGCGGTGGGACCCTGATCCTCGACGGCCGGTTCCATGCCTCGACCTTTTGGGAGCGGCTGCGCACGTTCGGCGCTACCCAGCTCAACTACATCGGCGGCATGATTCCGATGCTGCTCAAGCAGCCGGCGACCGACGCCGACCGTGCCCACTCGGTGCGCATCGCCAGTGGTGGTGGAGCACCGCGTGGCGCCTGGACCGCATTCGACGAACGCTTCGGCGTCACCATCAGCGAGGGCTACGGGCAGACCGAGAACTGCTACGCGCTGTCCAGCCCTCTCGACGCCCCCCGCGTGGGGTCGATGGGCCTGCCCACCGACAGCTACGACATCGACCTCGTCGACGAGAACGACGAGCCGGTGGGGCCGGACGTCATCGGCGAGATGGTGTTCCGGCCGCGGTACCCCCACATCATGATGGAGGGCTACTACAAGAATCCCGAGGCGTCCTGGGCCCAGAGCACCAACATGTGGTTCCACACCGGCGACCTGATGACCCGCTACACCGACGGCTATTACTACTTCGTGGACCGCAAGAAGGACGCGATCCGCCGCCGGGGCGAGAACATCTCCGCCTTCGAGGTCGAGATGGTCGTCAACGCCCACCCCGCCGTGCTCGAGTCGGCCGCCATCGCGGTGCCCTCGGAGTTGGGCGAGGACGAGGTGATGATCTGCCTGATCCCCCGCCCGGACATGACCCTGGATCCGGCGGACCTGCTCGCGCACTGCGTGAAGTTGATGCCGTACTTCTCGGTCCCCCGCTACATCGACATCCGCGACGAGCTGCCCAAAACACCCACCCATCGCGTCGAGAAGTACAAGCTCCGCGCCAACGGCATCACACCGACGACGTGGGACCGCGAGGCCGCGGGCCTCCAGGTCACCCGCTGACCACCCGGCAGGTGGCCGCTCACGCAGTTTCCCCACCGTCCCCTCACCAACCGTCCCGAAAGGCACATCCATGAGCACCATCTTCGGCCCCGTGGCCCAATTGGGTTACGTCGTCACCGACCTCGACAAGGCAATGCAGCGTTGGATCTCCGTCGGCGTCGGCCCCTTCCTGGTACCCGAAGGAATCCAGATGTCGGGGTATTCCCACCGCGGGACCGACTACGGCGACGTCGAGTTCAAGGTCGCCCTGGCGAACTCCGGTGATCTGCAGATCGAGCTGATCGAGCCGGTCGGCGACTACCCGTCGATGTGGCGCGAGTACATCGAGGCCCACGGCGAAACAGGGCTGCAGCACCTTGGCTACTGGACCGAGGACTTCGACGCGATCCTGGAGAAGGCTGTAGCAGCCGGACACCGGGTCGTGATGTCGGCCCAGGCGTCGGGAGGGCGCTGGGCGTACTTCGAGTCACCGGCGAACGACGGCACCATCGTTGAACTCTCGGAGCAGTCTGCGCAGAAGAAGGCTGCATTCGACGCTATCCGCGACGCCGCCGCGTCGTGGGACGGCACCACCGACCCGATCCGTCGCATCCCGGCCAACGCATGAGCGCCACGATGCAGGCGGTCGTCGCCTCGGCCGACGGTGCCGTGGTCGACTCCGTTCCGGTTCCCTCGCCCGGCCCTGGCCAAGTGCTCGTACAGGTCAAGGCGGCAGGACTCAACCGGGTCGACCTCGCCATGTCACACGGCGGCGCACACGGCAGTTCCGGTGGCGCCGGCACGATCTGCGGTCTCGAACTCGCCGGCGACGTGGTGGCCCTCGGTGACGGCGTCACCCAATGGTCGATAGGCGATCGGGTGATGGGCTCCGGCGCGGCCGCTTCCGCCGAACTCGCCGTGGCGTACGGCGCAATGCTCAGCCCGATCCCCGACTCGATCTCCTACGAGCAGGCGGCGACGCTGCCGGTCGGTCTGCAGACCATGCACAACGCGATCGCCACCGTCGGCGGCCTGAAGACCGGCCAGTCCGTGCTGATACAAGGCGCGACGTCGGGCATGGGCCTGATCGGTCTGCAGATCGCCCGAGAGCTGGGTGCCTCGCCCGTCATCGGCACGGCTCGCACCCAGGATCGTCTCGACCAGCTGCCCGATGCGCACGACTACCTGCTCGTTCCCACCCGCGACGAGTCATGGGTGCAGCAGGTCGCCGAAGCCACCGGAGCCGGCGCCGACCTGGTGATCGACCTCGTGGCCGGGCCGCTGCTGAACGCCACCGTGCAGGCGACCCGCATCCAGGGCCGGATCGTCAATGTCGGCCGGGTCGGCGGAGAGTCGCCGTCGATCGATCTCGACCAGCACTCGATGCGACAGATCCAGTACTTCGGCGTCACCTTTCGCACACGAACACCACAGGAAATCGCCGACATCGTCGCAGCCGCGCGGACCGCGCTGCTGCCGGCGGTCGCCGCGGAACGGATCACGATGCCGATCGCGGGCGTCCGCCCGATCGCCGAAGCACGTCAGGCCCTGCAAGACATGGCCGACGGAAACGGCATCGGGAAATACGTGCTATCCATCGGCTGAAGCACGAGCATCCCGGCGACCCGTCACCTCGTCGCCGGGCTGTCAACGACGGACGGAATGCCCGTGGACGGTCACGAAGACGGCTGCTGATGGCCATGGATGTAGCTCTGTCACAAATTTGGTGACGGTGTCATGAGATCCTCAGACGGGGTGCAGGATTCGTTTGCAGAGTAGGTCGAAGTTCGCGTGGCCGTACATCTGGCGTTTGAGTGCCTCGACCTGGGTGACGGTGCCTTCGACGGGGCAATACATCCGAATCCAACCGACGGCTGGAGACAAAATAATCGGCCTAGTTGCTCGGAGGGCGCAGGCCTCGGAACACGCCGAGATTGCTCCATCAGACTTTATAAGCAGACTCCTTATAGACACTGATAAAGTCTTATAGATGGATCCTGTGGTGAACCCGTTCAGGCCGGGGGCCGGCCTTCGACCGCCCATCCTTGCCGGACGCGACGCCCTGTTCGGAGACTTCGACATCGTGCGCCGGCGCATCACCGAATACCGCGAAGGCGACCGCAGCTGGATCCTCACCGGGCTCCGCGGAGTCGGTAAGACCGTGCTCATCGGGGAACTGGAGCGCACCGCAAGGAACGAGGCGTGGATCGTCGCCAAGCTCGAGGTTCAAAAGGGCCACTCACTCGCGGACGAACTCGCCACCAACCTCGCCGCCAGCCTACGAACCGCCACCCGACGCTACGGGATAGGCACTCTCACCCAGCTGTTGGGCGTCTTCAAATCGTTCACCATGTCGCTGAACCTCGGGGTGATGACCGTCGGAGTCGACATCGATCCCGCCGCCGGATTCGCCGACACGGGCCGATTGTCTACCGATTTGACCGACCTGTTCCTGGCACTGGGCGAGACCGCGCGAGAGCTGGGCATCGGCGTCGTGATACTCGTAGACGAACTCCAGGAGGCCAGCGCCGAGGAGATGGCGGCAGTCAGCACCGCCATCCACCAGATCAGTCAGACCTCGCCGATGCTGCCCGTGTTTCTCGTCGGCGCAGGGCTGCCGTCGCTGCCCTCGCAGCTAGCTACCGCCAACAGCTACGCCGAGCGGCTCTACCAATTCCGCGCCCTGTCGGTCCTGACCGACAAGGACTCGCGGGCGGCGCTGGTGCAACCCGTCCTCGCATTCGACGCCGAGTGGGACGAATCGGCACTCCGCATCGCCCTCGCCGCGGCAAACGGTTACCCCTACTTTCTTCAGGAAGTCGGAAAGGCGGTGTGGAACAGCGCACAAGGCCCAATCTTTACCGTCGACGATGCACAAGTCGGTACCGAAATCGCCAGAACCGAAGTCAACTCCGGGCTGTACCAATCGCGATGGGACCGCGCAACACCCGCGCAGAAGGATTTGCTGCGTGCACTCGCACACCAAGGAGACGGCGACGGCGTCGCCGTTCGGGAATTGGCCCACGCAATGGACAAGCCCAGTGTTTCATCGCTATCGGTACCGCGTGACGAGCTGATCAAGAAGGGTCTCGTCTACGCGCCCGAACGCGGAATCCTCGCCTTCACCGTTCCAGGGTTTCACGAATTCATCCTCGCTCAGGACTGACTCGACTCCAAGGATTCGCAGACAGCCCCCGCGCGGCTCCCGACGGCGACCGTGGAATGACCTCGACATCTCCGACGCCGGCCACAACCTGTCTCGTCACCAGCCGCACGCGGATAACCACGCGGTGCTCACTGCTGGGGGTTGACGTCGTGCCACAACCCAGCCGGCCCGGTGAACGAGTGCACCGCGAACTCCCCCAGCAGGGCGCACCCAGGGTCGGTGCAGCCTACAAACATGATCGACTCACCCGCGCCATTGGAATTGGCCATGGCCCGAGACCGATTTCGGGCCTGGCGAAGACGGCGCGCTCGGTCTGCGTCAGTCGAGCCACGAATCGAGCGCATCTCGGATAGCTCGCGCGATCGGCCTGGGGCCGACGGGTGGCGCGAAACCCTTTCGGGTACCGCGCCACCGTGCCGACTCCCGGTGGATCAGCGCTGCGCACTCTGCAGAACGTGGACAGCGCAGACACCACCGACGCCGACCATGTGAACAAGCGCGGTGCGCGCGCCCTCATGCTGGCGAGGTCCGGCCTCGCCGCGGATCTGCCGCACCGATTCACACACCTGTCCGACACCGGTCGGACCGACGGGATGGCCCATGGCGATGAGTCCGCCCGATGGGCTGACGGCCACGCGGCCGCCGATGTCGAGAGCACCGGCCTCGAGGTCGGAGAGCGCCTTGCCCTCGGCACAGACTCCCATCGCCTCGAGATATACCGGCTCCTCGACCGTGAACGCATCGTGCAGTTCGACGACGTCGAGGTCGCCCGGCGACACACCCGACTCCTCGAACGCCTCGTTCGCCGTGCGCCGGGTCACGTCGGCCTCGACGAATCCGCCGACCGTCGAGACCGGGGCAACGCTCTGGTAGGCAGACGACAACACGCGGACCGCGCGCGACGGGTCGATGCCAAACCGAACGAGGCCCTCCTCCGACACCACGACCACGGCCGCGGAACCCTCGCCGACGGGCGTGCACTGCAGGCGGGTCAGCGAGCCGGCGACGTACGGCGGCGCGAGGACCTCCTCGAGGGTGCGCCGCTTCTGGCGCTGCGCGAACGGGTTGAGCGCGCCGTTGCGGTGATTCTTGACCGCGACCGCAGCCAGCTGCTCGACCGTCGCGCCCCGCTCGCGCAGGAACGTGTCAGCCATCAGCGCGAACATCGTCGGGAAGTCGATGTACCGGTCGGCGAGGCCGTTCACGCCGGCCTTGGACTCCGCGTCCCGCGGGAACTTGGCTTCGTCGACGCCGGCCGCGACGCTGACGTCGCAGCGCCCGCTCGCCACGTCGAGCACGGCCTGACGGAACGCCACCGAACCCGATGCCGATGCGCTCTCGACCTGAAGTACGGGCAGGCCCGTACGGCCCAGGAAGCGCGCGAGCGTCGGGGCGCCGGCCATACCGATCTTGCCCGAGCCGATGAACGCGCTGTCGACATCGGCCCAGGCTATGCCGGCGTCCAGGAGCGACGCCCGGATGGCCGTCACGCCCATCGTGACGTAGGTGGTCTCCGACGGTCGTTGGTACGGGTAGAGCCCGATGCCGACCACGTAGACGGCGCGGTCACGCAAAATCGATCGCCTCACTGTCGTCCTCCTGTCACCGCGAGCACCACCGGCGGTGTCTGCTCGTCGACCCGCCCTCGCACCCGGTCGCCAACCACAGTCCCGTCGGCGACGGGAGCCCGCACCACGACGTCGGCTGCACCGAGCCGCACCTGACCCACGTTCACCGAGAAGTCCGGACGCACCACCGCCGCGATCGCCTCCAGCCGCCCCTCGGCGGGGACCAGGATCGTGGAAAGGTCCTGCCCGGGGGCGCCGCAACGCTCACAGCCGTAGTCCTGCGGCGGGTAGAAGCAGTAGCCGCACGCCGCACAGGAGCCGACACTCAGCAGCAGCCCCTCCGCAGTGGCCTGCCAGTGCGCCGGGGCCGCCCCGGCCGCCGCCGTCATGCCGCACCCGCGCGACCGGAGTCGGCGTCGTGGTGATGTGTCCTGGTGATCATGTGCTCACTTCCTGTCGATTGTTGCTGCAGACCCGGCAGTCCCATTTCGTCTCCGCCCCTACGCGTCGAGCCGGGAGAGACTGCCCACTCCGAGACCACGAACTTGTTGGTCAACAAACTAATAATGTGGGTCACGTTTGTCAAGGCCCGGCGTTGACCGACCGGAGAATGGGTGACGTCGACGCGGCGGACGTCGTTGGCGGACAGGTTCTCTCGCCGGTGTTCAGCCTCGCATCTCGCATTGACTCCAAAACTCTCTCGATGGAGAGCTGCAACTCGGGGGTTGACCACTGTGACCCACTATACTAGTTTGTTGACTAACTAATTATCTAGGTGGGTGAGCGACGGGAATCGCGGCATATGTCGGCGGCCCGATCCGCGCCCCGAAATCGTCACGAAGTAGGAGGCACCATAATGTCGCAGCGTCTAGCAGGCAAGATCGCGCTCGTCGTCGGAGCGGGATCGATCGGTGATCGTGTCGGCAACGGAGCGGCATGTGCCACCCGGTTCGCCGAGGAGGGCGCCACTGTCGTCTGCGCCGATCGGTCCCTGCCGGCGGCAAGGCGGACAGCCGACCTGATTGGGAGTGTCGGGTCGCAGGCCGAGGCCTTCGAGGCGGACGTGCTCGACCCGGCGCAGATCGACGCGATGGTCGAGCACACCGTCCGGACGCACGGCCGCGTCGATGTCCTGCACTACAACGTCGGGATCGAAGAACTCGGCGAACTCACCGAGGTGAGCGAGGAATCGTGGGACCGGGTGCACGCGATCAACCTCAAAGGGGCGATGCTCGCCAGTCGCGCGGCCATGCCGCACATGATCGCCCAGGGCGGCGGATCCATCATCAACGTCTCCTCGGTTGCCAGTCATCGCTGGGGCGGGTCGAAGAACTACCTGTCCTACAACACCTCGAAGGCCGCGCTCAATCACATGACGCGCATCAATGCGCGCCAGTACGCGGCGCACGGTGTGCGCAGCAACACGATTGTGCTCGGGATGATCGACACCCCGCATGCAGATGCGCTGTTCGACAGTGCCGCCGAGGTAGATAGGGAACGCGCAAACCGCCACACGATGTGCCCGATGGGACGCCAGGGATCTCCGGTCGACATCGCCAACGCCGCGGTCTTCCTTGCATCGGACGAGTCGAGCTACGTGACCGGTATCGAGCTGCTCGTCGACGGCGGCCTGACGCTCTGATGACCTGACAACCAACCGTCTCGCCACTCGGGCGTGCCAGCGTGCGGCGAATCCTCGTCGGCGTCAACGTCGTCCGCCCTCGCTTCGCTGCGGGCGCTCCACCTTGACCCCTCCAACGGATCCACCGCCGGGTGAACCACGGACCGGGGGAACGAGACAAACCCAACCCACAAACCAGGATCTCCGGATTGACCGGGGTCCCCACCACAGAAAAGGAAGACCATTGACCGCCAAACTCTCCGCCCTGACCTGCGGACAATTGGCGCAAGCGTGCGCGCGTCATGCAGCCGGGTAGTTCTATCATCAACATCAGCAGCGTACTCGGTCTCACTACCGCTGGTCTTCCCCAAGCCGCATACGCTGCAACCAAATCCGGTCTGATCGAGCTCACTCGCGACCTCGCCCAGCAGTGGGCCGGCCGCAAGGGGATTCGCGTCAACGCGATCGCCCCGGGCTATTTCCGGTCCGAGACGACCGATCAGTTCCCTGCGCAGTACGTCGAGAAGCACATCCTGCCACGCACTCCGATGGCGCGCCTTGGTGATCCGCAGGAGTTGGCCGAGGTACTGATCTTCCTCGCCAGCGACGCAAGCAGTTACATGCCTGGCACGACATTGCCCGTCGAAGGCGGCATGCTCACGTCCTGAACGGGTCCACTGGTTGCCGCCACGACCGCTGGCACTGCCACTGGGTCCGGTGGAACGAGGGCCGCGGTTCACGTTACCCCTCCGACAAGGCAGCCTCGCGATCCGCGCAGCGCGTGACGGCTCACTCCGGTGGCATGTTCGAGTTTCGATTCGGCTGGTGCACAGGCCCAGCAGTTCTACTCTCCTATCAGAAAGGATTCGGCCGATGCGTCGGACGCTCTTCGACGAGGATCACGAGGCTTTCCGCACGACTCTCCGCTCGTTCGTCGAGACCCAGGTGGTGCCGGTCTACGACAAGTGGCTCGAGGCCGGGCAAGTACCTCGGGAGTTCTACCACGGGCTCGGCGAGCTGGGGGTGTTCGGTATCTCGGTTCCCGAACAGTACGGCGGTGCGGGGATCGAGTCGTACAAGTTCGCAGCGTTGCAGACCGAGGAGACCACGCGGGCCGGGGTCTCCTTCGGCGGGTCAAGTGTGCATGTCAATCTGTGCCTTCCCTACCTGTTGACGTTGGGGACCGATGAACAGAAGCAGCGATGGCTGCCGGGATTCGTCAGCGGCCACACCATGTTCGCGATCGCAATGACCGAGCCGGGCACCGGCTCGGACCTGGCGGGGATGCGCACCACCGCAAAGATGTCGGCAGACGGCAGCCACTACGTGCTAACGGTGCCAAGACCTTCATCACCGGCGGGGTCCACGCCGACCGGGTCATCGTGTGCGCGCGTACCGCGCCGCCGGCGAACGAGGACCGCCGCTCCGGTATCTCACTGCTCGTGGTGGACACCAAGTCCGCCGGCTATTCGGTGGGGCGCAAGCTCGACAAGCTCGGGCTGAGGTGTTCGGACACCGCCGAGCTCGTCTTCGAGGACGTCGTGGTCCCGGTCGCCGATCTGCTCGGCGAGGAGAACATGGGTTTCGGATACCTCGGGCAGAACCTGCCTCAGGAGCGCCTTTCGATCGCCTACGGCGGCTACGCGCAGGCCGCTGCGGCGGTGCGCTTCGCCACCCAATACACCCAGGAGCGCACCGTATTCGGCAAACCGGTAGCGTCGTTCCAGAACACGAAATTCGAGCTCGCGGCCTGCCGGGCCGAGGTCGACGCCGCCGAGGCAGTGGTCGACCGCGCGGTGGAGGCACACGACGCGGGTGAACTGACCGCCGCCGAAGCGGCGTCGGCCAAGCTGTTCTGCACCGAGGTGGCCCACCGGGTCGTCGACCGCTGCCTGCAACTGCACGGCGGGTACGGGTTCATCAACGAATACCCCATCGCCCGCCTCTACGCAGACAACCGGGTCAACCGCATCTACGGCGGCACCTCCGAAGTCATGAAACTGATCATCGCCAAAGACATGGGCCTGTAGAACGGTCACGGACAACACCACATCACCGCGGGCGACGGTCACGTGGAACCCGCGGACGCGACCCACCCATACGAACCCGCTCGCCCGATGGGAGGGAGCGGACGCGCTCTTCGACAGCGCCGTTGAGGCCGAGCGGGAACGCGCACATCGTCACGCGATCTGCAGAATGGGGCGCCACGGATCACCAAGTGACGTGGCTGCGGCGGCGGTGTTCCTGGCGTCGGACGAGTCCGGCCTTCATCACGGGCGCCGAACTCGTTGTCGACGGTGGCCTGTCACTCTGAATCGACGAACGGAAACGAAGGGCTGACATGAGAATCGGATTGATCGGCGCGGGGTTGATGGGCCGCGGCATGGGCCTTCGCCTACTCGCCAGCGGGCATGCGCTCGGGGTCACTGCCAACGTGAACCGCACGGTGATCGACGAACTCGTCGACGCCGGCGCCGACGAGTACCGCACACCGGCCGAACTCGGCGCCCGCAGCGAGATCGTACTGACCTGCCTGCCCCATGCCGACGTGGTCGAGCATGTCCTGTTCGGCGCCCACGGGATCGCGTACTCGGGCGCGGCCGACCTGCTCGTGGCGGACTGTTCGACCTCACTGCCGCACCGATCGCGCGAGTTCGCCGAACAACTTCGATCCGTGG
Organism: Aldersonia sp.; assembly: GCA_036524855.1. GTDB lineage: Bacteria > Actinomycetota > Actinomycetes > Mycobacteriales > Mycobacteriaceae > Aldersonia. The sequence goes on from DATDBL010000414.1 coordinate 31,779, forward strand.
GTATCGGGTTCGTCGACACCCCGATCACCGGTGGCCCAGCAGAAGCTGTCGAAGGACGGCTCGTCGGACTGGTCGGCGGAGACGACGCCGACATCGCCAGGGTCATGCCCGTCCTCGAGTCCTTCTGCAAGTCCCTGCACGTCTTCGGTGGCGTGGGCTCCGGTCACGCGGCGAAGCTCGTCAACAACGGACTCGGCTTCGGGATCCTCGGGGTCGTCGGCGAAGTCCTCGCAACAGCGCTGCGGCTCGATCTCGACATACCCACCCTGTTGACCATGATCAACGAAAAGCGGCGGGCAGAACCGCATTCTGCAGGGACTGACTCCATGGCTGCTGACGGGCGACGCCACGTTCCCGAAGGTCACCGTCGCAACAGCAGCCAAGGACATCGACTACTTCACCCAGCTCGCCGAATCCACCGGCACCGACGGGCCAGTGTTCGCGGTGGTACGCGACCAGTTGCAGCGGGCGGTGGAATCCGGTGTCGGCGGCGACATGCTCCCCGCCTACGTCGCCACCATTGCCGACGGCTCCCGTCCGCACGACGGGATGCGATAACAACGAAGTCGTCGATTACTTGCTTGTCGGCAAAGTAGTAGCATGTTTCACGATCGTGACGCCGATGCCAGCACCGGGCATCGGCTGCATCCGACGCGGGGTGCAGCGGGTCGCCGCTTCACGGATCACTGCACCGACGTGACCAGGTGACCGACGGAGGTCGACCACACGCCTAGTGGTCGACACCCCAGAAGGGAGATCTACATGGCCGAGACTCCGCCCACAGGCAACAGGCAGGTCGCGCGGCGCCAGGAAGCAGAGCGGCGGCTGCTCCAAGCCGCCGCCGAGATCATCGCCGAAATCGGACCAGACGCGCTCACGCTGGCCGACGTGGGCAAGCGTGCCGGCTACAGCCGTGGTCTCGCGACTCACCACTTCGGATCGAAGGGCGCCATGATCCAGCGGCTTGTCGACTCGGTCACCGCCCAGTTCAGTGAAAGCTCTCCCGCCGACCGCGACACAGACAGTGCCATGGATCAGTTGCAGGCATTGATCACGACCTACTTCCGGGTCTTGAACAATTTCGTTCCCATCAACCGAGCCCGGATCGCACTGTGGGCCGAAGCCGTGGCAAGCAGCGCGCCCGGCACTCGCCCGCAGATGATCGCGATGGACGCCGATTTCCGCGCCGCGATCATCGAACCGGTCGAACGCGGAATCGCGAATGGCGAGTTCGCCGCCGATGTCCACGCAGAAGGATTCGCATCGCTCGTTCTGTCGATGCTGCGCGGAATCGCACTGCAGGTCCATCTCGGCGACGAGGTCGACCTCGACGCCTGCCGGTTGGAGGCGCGCCGCGTTGTCGTCTCGCGCCTGAATCCCGCTGCAGAGAGTCCCCCACTCGACCGCTGGGAATCGAGTGGGATCGCGAAGCGCGCAAGCTGACCCGACCGAGTTCCGCGGGGCCGTCTCCGAGGACGAGGCGGCGGAACGCCTTCGGGCCCTAACGCCACGACCGCCCCCCACACCCTTCCGGACGGTCCCTCACGTCCCAAGTGCACTGGTGACGGTTGCAACAGCCACGCCCCACCACGAACGCCGGGGATCGGGCCGACCGCCGTTCCCGATCAGTCAGCGACTGAGGTCGTTGCTTGTGACGGCGCCGACGACCTGTTGAAGTTCCAGTAAATCCGCCTTACCTTCGAGCCGTCCGTGACAGGGGGTGTCCATGCCACCATTGTGAGCGTGGGCGAGGTCCGGATCGGCACGTCGGGGTGGGTCTACCCGCCGTGGCGCGGCGTGTTCTACCCGACGGGTCTGGCACACAAGCGGGAATTGTCCTATCTGGCGTCCCAACTGAACAGCGTCGAGATCAACGGTTCGTTCTATTCGCTGCAACGCCCGTCGAGCTACGAAAGGTGGGCGGCCGAGACACCGGACGACTTCGTGTTCGCGGTCAAGGGGAGCCGGTTCATCACGCACATGAAACGTTTGAAGGACGTGGAGACCGTGTTGCCGAACTTCCTCGCGTCCGGTGTGCTCGCCCTCGGCCCGAAGCTCGGCCCGATCCTGTGGCAACTGCCGCCGAACTTCCGCTACGACGCGAAGGTGCTCGCGGATTTCTTCGAGCACCTCCCGCGCACCACCGCAGAGGCGGCCGAGGTCGCGGGGCGGCACGACGAGCGTGTCGACCCTGCGCACATCACGACCGACGAGGACCGTCCGCTTCGATATGCCATGGAAATCCGGCACGAGAGCTTCGCCGTCGACGAGTTCCCCCGGTTGCTGCGCGACCACGACATCGCACTGGTCATCGCCGACGCGGCGGGCAAGTTCCCGCTGATCGAGGAGCTCACGTCCGACTTGGTCTACGTCCGACTACACGGGCACGACGAACTCTACGTCTCGGGCTACACCGACGCGGGCCTCGACATGTGGGCGGACAAGATAAGCAAGTGGCGGAAGACGCACGACGTGCACGTTTACTTCGACAACGACGCCAAGGTCGCGGCACCCCGCGACGCGATGGCGCTGCGGCGACGGCTGGAGTAACCATCAATCCCGCGGCCTCGGTGACGGACCGTCGTCGCACTCCGCCCCGATCGCGGCGACGACCCGCCCGCAGATCCTCCCGAGGTGTCCGCGCTGAGTTCCCGTCAGCGGGTCGATCACAAAGCGGCGGACCGCCTCGACATGGCCGGGCGCCGTGGCGACCACCTTGTCCCAGCCGGCCTCACTGAGGATCGCCAGGGTGAAGCGCCCGTCGGCGGGATCGGGTCGCCGGGCCACCCAGCCGCTTTTCTCCAACCGGGTGAAGGTGTGTGACAGACGGGACAGCGACGCACCGACGAGCTGTGCCAGGTCGCTCATGCGCAGCGTCCGTCCGGCCGACATCGACAATGCGGACATCACGACGTAGTCGAAATGGCCGATCCCCGCGTCCCGGCGCAGCTGAGCGTCGAGAGCGGCCGGAAGGTGCATCATCATGCTCGTCAACGCGAGCCACGTGTGTTGCTCGTCATCCGACAGCCATCGAGGCTCCTGCTTGTCCGGCATGGCACAACCATCCCCCGGTTCAGTTGACAGTTCAAGTCACAATGGTAGTCTAGACGCCAATGAGTTGATCGTTCAAGTCATGGGAGTCGAGATGAACATCGCGTTGTGGATCGTGGCCGTCGTGCTGGCCGTCGCCTTCGGCATGGCGGGCCTGATGAAGCTCACCCAGCCCCGGGCGAAGCTCGCCGAATCGATGGGCTGGGTGAACGATTTCAGTCCGGGTGCGGTCAAGACGATCGGCGCCCTCGAAGTTCTCGGTGCCGTCGGACTGCTCCTGCCCGCCGTCGTGAACGTGGCTCCCGTCCTCGTTCCTGTCGCTGCGACCGGCCTGGCCATCGTGATGCTCGGCGCGATGGTGGTGCATGCCCGCCGCGGGGAGTACCCGATGATCGCGATCAACGCCGTTCTGTTCGTTCTCGCCGCGTTCGTCGCGTGGGGTCGCTTCGGTCCCTACGCATTCTGATCAGCGATTCCGTCGTCGTCTACGACGCTTGGAGAGAGGACAGTCCAGATGCACGATCCGTTCAATCCCACTCGACCGGCGGGCGCCTACGACGACCTGCTCCGCGACGTGCTCCCGCGCGCACGAGCGCAACGCCTGTGGGAACCCGCCGATGGCCCGCTGCCGGCCATGTTCGTGAGCCACGGCGCACCGCCGACCCTGGACGACCCGCACTGGCTGCGCGACCTGTTCGAATGGTCGCAATGCCTGCCCAAACCCCGCGCCATCGTCGTCGTCTCCGCGCACTGGGAGAACGCACCACTCGCAGTTTCCGCCACGACTGCGGGAACGCCACTGTTGTACGACTTCGGCGGTTTCCACCCGCGCTACTACACCCTCCAATACCGGACTCCGGATGCCACCGCGCTCGCGCGACGGATAGCGGGCACGCTGGCCGACGGGACTTCCCTGCATCAACACACCACGCGCGGCCTCGATCACGGCGCGTTCATTCCGTTGATGGCGATGTATCCGGCCGGCGACGTCCCGGTCGTCCAACTCAGCATGCCCAGCCTCGATCCCGAAGCACTGCTGCGCCTCGGTGAACGGCTACGGCCGTTGCGACAGGAAGGCGTTCTGATCCTTGGATCCGGGTTCATGACGCACAGTTTCGCGGTGATGCGGCAGCCGAACCTCGCCAGCCACGTCCGGGAGTTCGACGAATGGGCTGCGGCCGCACTGGCATCCGGCGATGTCGACACGCTCGTCGACTTCTACGACAAGGCACCCGCGGCCAGAATCAGCCACCCGACCCCCGACCACTTCGTTCCGCTGCTGCTGACCCTCGGCGCCTCCAGCAACCCTGCCGCGCCTGCGCAGACCTCCTTCACCCGATTCGTCTTCGGCAATTCCATCCGCTCGGTCCAGGCTGCCTGAGGTCGGCGCGGCCCAGGCCCGCCGGACCCGGCTGAGTGGCTACGGAGACTATGCCGATTTCCCTTCGCTTGGCTCGCCCCGACCGGACTCTGCAACCACTCACGGGTGCGGAGCGCCTACCGGGCAGCTCGTCGGGAAGGTGCCCAACTGCGACACCTCGCACCCGTTCGGGTACGTCCGCTGCGTGCTCGCGTCCACGGCGCGGACCGGTTCGCGACGCTCCGGGAGGAAGCGGACGAAGCGTGAGCGCAGGCGGATCCCGGACCTCGCAACGAACCGCTCCACCACGAGCGGCTTCGGATAGCGGAATGCCTCGAGCAGGTGGTCGTCCATCAGCGCGTACGACAGCCGACGCACCACCGGGCGCGGCAGCCAGGAGAACGGCCGGAACGTCGCCAGCAGGTCGAGGGTGGCGTCGGCGACCTTGCGCGCACCCGGATCGAACGCGAAGTGCTCGCGCTCGTAGGAGTCCATCAGCTGGCTGAAACCCCAGTAGTCCGTGGGAATGTCC
>DATDBL010000415.1:0-11227 GCA_036524855.1 Aldersonia sp.
GTACGGCGCGTGCACTCCCGCCACCGCCAGCAGCGTCTCGATCGCCGCGTCGCGGACCGTCGCGTCCAACTCCGGGGCCGCGCGGTCGATCGCGGCCATCGCCGTCACGATCGCGGCGGCGTGCTCGGCGGAGATCTCCCCACCCCGCAACGCCTGCGCCACCGTGGGCAGTGTTTCGAGGCCGACCGCGGTGTGCACCATCCGTTTCGCGGTCCCCGGGTTGGTGGTACCGGTGTTGGCGAACCAGTCCCCGGTCGTCTTCGACCCGAGTTGTTTGGCCAACCCACGGGTGTCGATCTGCGCCAGCACAACTTCAAACCCGCCAGCACGTTCTCCGCGGCCACGATCTCCCGCAACCCCGAGATCAGCTCCTGATCCTCCAACGCGCCCGCATCCACGGCCGACCACTCGGCCGGCTGCGAGGCGGGAATCAGAACCATGACCCGAACGTAGCGGCGAGCACCGACAGGTTTCGGCGCCGTGGCACCCGTCGACCACCCGCGCGGATTCCTGTTATCGGATTGTGATCGTCTGGTCCCCGGCGAGCACGGCGGCGGCCGGGGATCCAGCGCGTCAGCCGCCGGGGATGCCCAATACGCCGACGCCGACGCTGACCGACCCCGTCCGCGACACCTGCGAGCCGGCGGCCTGGGCCTGGTTGAGGATCCGGCCGACCCTGTCCGGTTCGAGTGTGCGCACCTGGGTCTGCGCGAGGCTCGCACCCTGCCAGCCTGCGGCACGCAGGGAATCGAGGGCCTGCGCGACGGTCTGGCCAGTGAGGTCCGGCATGGTGATCTGGTCGCCGCTGGACACCCGGACGGTGACCGTCGCGCCGCGGTCGGTGGACGCGCCGCCGCCAGGGCTTGTCGAGACCACCTCGCCACGTGGCTGTTGAGACTCGACGTTCTCGACGACAACGCGGAACCCGACGCCCTCCAGGTTCGGCTGGGCGACGTCGATCGTCTGCCCGACCACGTTCGGCACCCGCACCTGCTCGGGACCCGAGCCGACGGTGATCTGGACGGGGCTGTCGATATTGACGTTGACGCCCGGCGACGGCTGCTGGCCGACGACCTTCCCGGAGTCCGCAGACGTCGACGGCTCCTGCTCGACGTTCGGGTCGAGGGCGAGCCCGACGGAGGTCAGAGCCTCGTTCGCCTGGTTCTGGTCGAGGCCGGCGAGCCGCGGCACCTGCACCTGCTGCGGCCCGGTCGACACCTCGAGGTTTACGGTCGACCCTGCCGCGGCACGCGCGCCGGAGACGGGGCGGGTCGCGATCACCTTCCCGACCTCGATCGTGCTGTCGGGTTTCTGGACGATCTCGACCCGGAAGCCGAGATCCTGCAGCATCGCCTGCGCCTGCTCGGACTGGACGTCGGTGAGGTCGGGCACCGTCACCTGCTCGACCTGGCTGTTGCTGCGCCACAGCGCGAAGCCGAGCACGCCGGCCAGCACCAGGACGGCGAGGGCCGCCGCCGCGACCATCACGCCGCGCCGCCGCCGCGGTGTCTCGGACTCGTCGGGCTCGCCGTCCTCGGTCGGTGGCGGTGCGGGTGAGGTCTCCACGCCCCGGTAGCGCCGTGCCGATCCGTCGATAGGTCCGAGGATCGTGGTGCGGTCCTCGTCGGTCATCACCATCGGTGCGCTGGGCTTCTGCCCGCCGAGCACGCGGATCAGGTCGCTGCGCATCTCCGCTGCGGTCTGGTACCGGTTGGCGGGGTTCTTGCTCATCGCCTTGAGCACGACCGAGTCCAGCTCGCGCGGCACCCCCGGATGAACCCGCGACGGCAGTTGCGGATCCTCCCGTACGTGCTGATATGCGACCGCGACCGGCGAGTCACCGGTGAACGGCGGCTCCCCGGTGAGGATCTCGTAGAGCACGCAGCCCACGGAGTACACGTCCGAGCGTGCGTCGACCTGCTCACCGCGTGCCTGCTCCGGCGACAGGTACTGCGCGGTGCCGATCACGGCGGCGGTCTGGGTCATCGGGCTCGACGAGTCCGCGATCGCGCGGGCGATGCCGAAATCCATCACCTTCACCGCGCCGGGTCGGTTGATCATGATGTTCGCCGGCTTCATATCGCGATGCACGATGCCCTTGCGGTGGCTGAAGTCCAACGCCGCGCACACGTCGGCGACGATCTCCATCGCCCGCCTCGGATTCAGCGGGCCCTTGGTGCGGACGATGTCGCGCAGCGTGTCGCCGTCGACGTACTCCATCACGATGAACGGCAGTGGACCGGTCTCGGTTTCCGCCTCCCCGGTGTCGTACACCGCGACGATCGCGGGGTGGTTCAGCGCCGCCGCATTCTGTGCCTCCCGCCGGAACCGCAGGTAGAACGTGGGATCGCGGGCGAGGTCGGCGCGCAGCACCTTGATCGCGACGTCGCGGTCGAGCAGAGTGTCGCGCGCCTTGTGCACCTCCGACATTCCGCCGAAGCCGAGGATCTCGCCCAGGTCGTAGCGGTCGGAGAGGTGCTTCGGCGTGCTCACGGCGCACCGTCCTGAGCGGGGGTCGTCGTTGTGGTCGTGCTGGTGGTGCTGTGCGTGGTCGTGGTGGTCGTTTCGTCGTCACCCATCGCGCCGGGCAGCGGAATCGTGATCGGCGGCAGAATTGTGATCCCCCCACCGCCCGTCGTCGTCGTGGTCGGCTCGGTGGTCGGTGGGGTGGTCGGTGCGGTTGTGGTGGTGGTTTCGGTGGTGGTCGTTGTCGTGGTCGGCTCGGTGGTGGTCGTGGTGACCGGCGGCGGCGAGGTCGTCGTGGTCACCTCGGCTGCGGTGGTCGTCACCTGCGTCGTCGGCCGCACCGTCGTCGGGGTCTGGTCGTTCGACTCGCCCCGCAGGCTGTCGAGCACCAGCCAGCCGCCACCGAGCAGCGCGATCAGTAGCAGCGCACCGCCGATCCACGCCATCGTCTTCTGCCCCGACGTCCAGCCAACGCCGGCGGGCGGACCCGATTGCGGTGTGAACTGGGGCGGAGGTGTCGGCAGCATCGCGGTCGCGCCGGTCGGCGGCAGCACCCGCGCGGCGGCGGCAGTGATCGCGGGCGACCCGCCGGTTCCCGGTCGACCGGGGATCGGCGCATGCCGACCTGCCCGCACGGCCGCGACCGCGTCGGCGAACTCGCCGCCGCTGCCGTAGCGCTGCGTCGGGTCCTTCGCCATCGTGATCTCGATGAGCTCTCGCACGTTCGCGGGCAGGTCGTCCGGCAGCGGCGCGGGCGTCTCGCGGACGTGCTTCATCGCGACCGTCAGGGCACCCTCACCGATGAACGGTCGTTGCCCCGACAGCGCCTCGTACCCGACGACGCCGAGCGCGTACACGTCGCTCGCCGCGGTCGCATCCTGGCCCAGAGCCTGCTCCGGCGCGATGTACTGAGCGGTGCCCATCACCATGCCGGTCTTGGTGACCGGCGACGAGTCGACCGCCTTCGCGATACCGAAGTCGGTGATCTTCACCTGGCCGGTGGGCGTAATCAGAATGTTGCCGGGCTTGACGTCTCGGTGAACGATGCCGGCTTCGTGCGCGACCTCGAGCGCTCGCCCGGTCTGCTCGAGCATGTCGAGCGCATGCGGCAGATCGAGGCGACCCATTCGGCCGAGCACCGCGTTGAGCGGTTCGCCGCGCACGAGTTCCATCACCAGGTACGCGGTCTCGGCGCCCTGTGGGTCGCTGGTCTCGCCGAAGTCGTACACCCCCGCGATCCCGGGGTGGTTGAGTTTCGCGGTGGTCCGCGCCTCCGACCGGAATCGTTCTCGGAACGTCGGATCCGCCGAGAACTCCGCCTTGAGTACCTTCACGGCGACCCGGCGATCCAGCCGGTTGTCCGTCGCCTCCCAGACCTGGCCCATCCCGCCGGTCGCGATCAGCCGCTGCAAGCGATAGCGGTCGGCGATCACGGCGCCACTGTTCAGCACTGCCGCCCCCTCCGCTGTCCGCTCCTACCGATTGTGGTCTCTCGTCTGATCGTTTTCAGCGCGCGGGTCCGTTTCCCCTCTGTGATGTGATCTGCCCGCACGTCAATTTCCCTGCAACCCCGCCGCGATCACCGCGCGACCGACCGGGGCCGCCACCGACCCGCCGGTCGCGGCGAGCGCCCGGTCGCCGCCGTCCTCGACCAGCACCGCCACCGCGACCTTCGGGTCGTCCGCGGGCGCGAACGCGATGTACCAGGCGTGCGGCGGGGTGTTGCGGGGATCGGTGCCGTGCTCGGCGGTGCCGGTCTTCGACGCGATCTGGACTCCGGGTATCTGCCCGGTGCCGCCGGTGAAGTTCTCCGAGCCGATCATCAGCTGGGTCAGCGTCGCCGCCACCTCCGGCGTGATCGCCTGCTCCACCGCCACCGGCTGGGTGGTCGCGAGCGCGGTGAGGTCGGGGCTCTGCAACTGCGCGACCATGTGCGGTTCCATCCGCAGCCCCCCGTTGGCCACCGTCGCCGCGACCACCGCGTTCTGCAACGGCGTGAACGCGACGTCGCGCTGGCCGATGCTCGTCTGCCCCAGTGCCGCGTCGTCGGGAATCGAGCCGATGGTGCTGTCCGCCACCGGGATCGGCACTCCGGGCGTGTTCGGGCCGACGCCGAAGGCGGAAGCGGTGTCGCCGAGGGCGGTGCCGCCGGTCTCGATGCCGAGTTCGACGAACGCCGTGTTGCACGACCGCGCGAAAGCGTCCCGCAGCGACGCCGTCGCCCCCGAGCCACAAGTGCTGCCGGCGTAGTTCTCGAGCGTCGTCGTCGTGTCGGGCAGCGTGATCTGCGGTGCCGCGGTGAGTTGATCGTCGGGGGAGGCGCCGTTGGTCAGCGCGGCCGCGGTGACGAGCACCTTGAACGTCGAACCCGGCGGATAGGTCTGCGACACCGCCCGGTTGAGCATCGGCATGTCCGGATCGGCGGACAACTGCTCCCACGCCTGCGTCACCTGGGCGCCGTCGTGGCTGGCGAGCAGGTTCGGGTCGTAGCTCGGCGTCGACACCATCGTGAGGATCTTCCCGGTGCTCGGCTCGATCGCGACCACCGCGCCCTTGTACCCCTTCTCGGTCATCTGGTCGTAGGCGACCTGCTGCATCGCGGGGTTGAGTGTGGTCACGACGTTGCCGCCGCGCGGGTCGCGGCCGGAGAACAGATCGAAGAACCGCCGACCGAACAGCCGGTTGTCAGAGCCGTTGAGGACGGCGTCCTCGGAGCGTTCGAGCCCGGTGCTGCCGTACTGCAGCGAATAGAAGCCGGTCGCCGGCGCGTACGCCAGCGGGCTGCTCGGCGCGGTTGCCGCGGGCGGGTAGGTCCGCAGGTACTTGTAGCGGTCGTCGGTCGGCACGGAAACGGCGAGGATCTGCCCGCTCGCCGAGATCTGCCCGCGCTGGCGGCCGTACTCGTCGAGGAGCACGCGTGAGTTGCGGGGGTCGCTGCGCAGGCTGTCGGCCTGGATGACCTGGACGTAGGTAGCGTTGGCGAGGAGCGCGACGACCATGACCATGACAGCGATCGCGACCCGGCGCAGAGGGGTATTCATGAGCGCTTGAACATCTCGGTCGGTGCCTCGGCGATCGGCGCCTGCCCGGTCTTCTTCGCCGGGGCGGGCGCGCGGGCGGCGTCCGAGATCTTGATCAGGATCGCGAGCAGCAGGTAGTTCGACAGTAACGACGAGCCACCGTAGGAGACGAACGGCGTCGTGAGGCCGGTCAGCGGGATCAGCTTGGTGACACCGCCGACAACGACGAAGATCTGGATCGCGATCGTGAACGACAGCCCCGCCGCGAGCAGCTTGCCGAACGAGTCGCGCACTGCCAGCGCTGTGCGCAACCCACGGACGATGAAGATCGTGTACAGCATCAGCACCGCGGTGAGCCCGATCAGACCGAGTTCCTCACCGATGGTCGCGACGACGAAGTCGGTCTTCGCGAAAGGGACCGTCGCGGGTCGCCCGCTGCCCAGGCCGGTGCCGGCGAGGCCGCCCGTCGCGAGCCCGAACAGCGACTGCGCGATCTGGTAGCCGGTGCTGTTGTAGTCCGCGAACGGGTCGAGCCAGATCTGGGTGCGCACCCGCACGTGACCGAACACCTGGTATGCGAACAGGTATCCGACCGCGAGCAGCGCGCCGCCGATCACCAGCCAGCCGATGCGCTCGGTCGCGATGTACAGCATCACCAGCACGGTGCCGAACACCAGCAGCGACGTGCCGAGATCCTTCTCGAACACCAGCACCCCGACCGACACGATCCACGCCGCGAGGATCGGCCCGAGGTCGCGGGCGCGGGGGAAGTCCATGCCGAGGAACCGCTTGCCGGCGGTCGCGAACAACTCGCGCTGCGACACCAGCACCGAGGCGAAGAAGATGATCAGCAGGATCTTCGCGAACTCGCCGGGCTGGACGCTGAAGCCGGGCAGCCGGATCCAGATCTTCGCGCCGTTGGTCTCCGAGAGGCTCGCCGGCAGCAGCGCGGGCAACGCCAGCGCCAGCAAGCCGAGCAGACCGAGGGTGTAGCTGTAGCGGGCCAGCAACCGGTAGTCGGTCAGCAGGATCAATACGGCGAGGAACCCGAGGATCGCCAGTGCCGTCCACAGCACCTGCTGGTTGGCGTCCGGCGACGGGATCGGCAGCGCGTTGAACTGGGCGTTCTGTGCGTCGGAGAGGTCGAGGCGGTGGATCAGCACCAGGCCCAACCCGTTGAGCAGTGCCACGATCGGCAGCAGCAGCGGGTCGGCGTACGGCGCGAAGCGGCGCACCCCGAGGTGTGCGATACCGACCGTCACCATGTAGGCGGCCGCGTACTTCGCGAGGTCCCAGGTGATCTCCTGCTCCTGGCTGGCCTCGACCAACACCAGCGACAATGTCACGAGGACCACCGCGAACCCGAGCAGCAGCAGTTCGACGTTGCGCCGCGTCGGGGTCGCGGGGGCGGGCGCGAAGCCACCAGGCGGGCTGGGGAACTGCGCCCCGGCCGATGCGTTGGCGGCCGACATCAGTTCGCCGCCCGGCAGTCCTGGCCCGGTGTCTGGGCGGGGGCGGGGGCGGGTGTAATCGGAGTCGGCATTGGTGCCGGTGTCTCGGGCGAGGCGGCCGGCGGTGCTTCGGCAGTCGGCGTCGGTGTCGGTTCCCCACTCGGTGCGGGCGGTGGAGACGGCGTCGTCGACGGGGCGGGCGGCTCGCACAGCGGCAACAACTCGCCGCCGACGAGGCGGTTCATCTGCGCCTTGGCGTCGTCGAGGGTGCCCGAGGGGAAGCCGGCGCGCACCTGCTCACGCGCGGTCGGCTGCAGGTCCTCCACGTCGAGGAGGCGACACGACGTGCGTTGCTCGTCGGGGTCGACCAGCGACAGCGTGCCGGCGTCGTCGACGCACGCGAGCAGGTTGACCTCCTGCAGCTCGTAGCCCAGAAACGAGCCGGGCACACCGCGGAGCAGTGCCACCCGACCCTCCTTCTCGCCGACGTAATAGTTGGCCCGCACCAGGGAGAACGCGACGGTCGCGCCGATGATCGCGAGCAGCACCGCACCGAGTCCGACCATCGTCCAACGCAGCGCGTGGCTCTTCTTCTGCTCCGGTTGTGGGATGACGATCGGGCGCTTCGGTGCGGCGGGCGGGGGACGCAGCGCGGCGGCACGCCCGGCGGCCGTGTTCGGGGACGGCCTGTATTCCTCCTCCTCGCCTGAGGCGGCGCCGGCGAGGATCGGGTGGCTCTGCCCGTAGTCGAGGTCGATGACGTCGGCGACGACGACGGTGACGTTGTCGGGGCCACCGCTGCGCAGCGCGAGTTCGATGAGGCGGTCGGCGGCGTCGTCCTGCCCGCCCTTGGCGAGGGTGTCGGCGATGGTCTCGTCACTGACGACGTCGGACAAGCCGTCGGAGCACAGCAGGTACCGGTCGCCGGCGCGCGCTTCGCGCATGGTCAGCGTCGGCTCGATCTCGTTGCCGGTGAGCGCACGCATGATCAGCGACCGCTGTGGGTGCGTGTGCGCCTGCTCCGGCGTGATGCGTCCCTCGTCGACGAGGGATTGGACGAACGTGTCGTCGCGGGTGATCTGGGCGAGTTCGCCGTCGCGCATCAGGTAGGCGCGCGAGTCGCCGATGTGGCACAGGCCGAGTTTGCGCCCGGCGAACAGGATCGCCGTGAGCGTGGTCCCCATCCCGTCGAGGGATGCGTCGGCCTCGACCTGTTCGGCGATCGCGGCGTTGCCCTCGCGGGTGGCGCCCTCGAGCTTGCCGAGCAGGTCGTCGCCGGGCTCGTCGTCGTCGAGGTGGGCGAGCGCGGCGATCATCAGCTGCGAGGCGACCTCGCCGGCGGCGTGTCCTCCCATCCCGTCCGCGAGCGCGAGCAGCCTCGCCCCGGCGTAGACCGAGTCCTCGTTGTTCGTGCGGACGAGGCCGCGATCGCTACGCGCGGCATAGCGGAGGACGAGTGTCACGAGGCCGCGTCCTCCGCCTCCGTGCCGGTGACCCGTTCGCCCGTCACGAGCGCAACTCGATCACGGTCTTGCCCACCCGCACCGGCGTCCCGAGGGGTACCCGGACCGCGGTGGTCACCTTCGCCCGGTCCAGGTATGTGCCATTGGTGGAGCCGAGGTCCTCGACGTACCAGTCGTTGCCGCGCGGGGACAGGCGCGCGTGCCGGGTGGAGGCGTAGTCGTCGGTGAGGACCAGGGTGGAATCGTCGGCGCGACCGATCAGCACCGGCTGGGTGCTCAGCGAGATCCGGGTCCCTGCCAGGGAGCCCTGCGTGACGACGAGGTAGCGGGCGCCCTTCTGCCGGTTGAACGACGGCAGCACCGACGACTTGCGTGACGCCCGGCTGGTCACCCGCACCCCGGAGGCGGCGTAGATGTCGGTGCGCAGCGTACGCAGAACCGCCCAGACGAACAGCCACAACAGGATGAGGAAGCCCGCGCGGGTGAGCTGAAGGATCAGGCCTTGCACGGTGCACCTCCTCCCCACGTCGGCCGGTCGGCGGCGTACCGCGACGATCACGATTGCGCTGGCAGCATCATAGGGTCTGACAGATTTCGATCACGATAAGTTCCGGCACCGTCCTCGACGCGTGCCGGACACTACCCCGACCTATCTGTGTGACCCTGCGGTTCAGCTTGACTGTACGGGTCGGGTCAGACCATCCGGATGATGATCTCGGAGTGTCCGGCGCGAATCACGTCGCCGTCGGCGAGTTGCCAGTCCTGCACCGGGGCACCGTTGACCGTCGTGCCGTTGGTGCTGCCCAGATCGCTGAGCATGGCGGTCTGGCCGTCCCAGCGGACCTCGAAGTGACGGCGCGACACGCCGGTGTCCGGGAGCCGGAAATGGGCGTCCTGTCCGCGGCCGACGATGTTGCCGCCGTCGCGCAACTGGTAGGTGCGCCCGCTGCCGTCGTCGAGCTGCAGGGTGGCGGTGTACGTGGCGCCGGCGGGGTAGTCGGCGTAGTTGTCGGACTCGTCGTAGCGGTCCTCGTATCCGTAGGGCGGGCGGTCGTAGTTCTGCTCGTATCCCTGCTGGTTGCCCTGCCGGTCGTAGCCCGGGTGGCCGTAACCGGGCTGCTGCGAATAGGCCTGGTAGCCGCCGCCGCCCTGCGGGGGCGGGGAGTAGGTCCGGTCGTCGTAGCGGCTGCCGGGGTGGGGGTCGCGACCGTAGTTGCGGTCTTGGTAGTCCTGATTCGGGTAGTCCTGATTCGGGTAGTGCTGGTCCCGATGCTGCTGGTCCCGATGCTGCTGGTCCCGTTCGTCGTAGCGCGGGTCGTAGCGCTGATCGCCCGGGTACGGCTGGCGGGGCGGGTAGTCCTGGCGCGGATAGTCGTAACGGGGATCCGAATACGCCTGGTCCGGGTAGCGCTGGCCCTGACGGTGGTCGGGGTAGCGCGGGTCCGGGTAGTTCTCGCGGGGCGGGCCGTAGCTCTGGTAGGAGCCGTTGCGCGGGCCGGGGTGCTGCTCGGGCGGCGGGACGTCGCGTGCGTCGAAATCGCGCTCGGAGTCGCGCGCCGACGGCCGATCCTGGCCTGCGGCGGGCTCCCGGCCCTCGTCGGGGCCAGAGTTCTGGGGCATGGCGGCTCCTGGTTGCGGTGGCTTGGGCGGCGTCGGGGGCGGTGCCGGTTTACGTCCGACGTCCGGGTCGACGATGCCGCGTGCCCGGAACTGGCCGGTGTGCAGCGACGGCGACGCCTCGAACTCGACGTGTACATCGCCGTAGGTCTGCCAGCCCTGGGCCTTTATGTAGTCCTGCAGGTGGCGGGAGAACTGCCGCTTGGCGGTGTCGCCGTCGGCGGCGAGCTTCTCGCGGTCGGTGGAGTTGATCGTGATGACATAACTGTTCGGCGCCAGCTGATGGCCACCGTCGAGTTCACGGACATGGTCGACGGCCTCCCGCTCGAGCGCCGTCTCCACCTCCTTCGGCATCACGCTGCCGCCGAAGACGCGGGCGAAGGCGTCGTCGACTGTGTTGCGGAGCCGGCGCTCGAACCGCGATACGATCCCCAACGACTGCCTCCCTTCCTTCACGTATAAGGCGGTCGGTCCGTGTGTCGACCGGCCGCCGTTGCCCCGCCATGATATCCGGCCCGGAGCGGGTTCCGACCAACCACGCACCGACGCCGCAGGTCACAGACCTATTTCGGAGATCGGCTCGAGTGCGTGATAATGTCTGCGAGCGTTGCTCGGGCGAGTGGCGGAATGGCAGACGCGCTGGCTTCAGGTGCCAGTGTCCTTCGGGACGTGGGGGTTCAAGTCCCCCTTCGCCCACACCACAATCTTCGTTTTCCTGTCGCCGACCGGGCACTGGGTGTCGGTTTTCGGAGGAGGCGGACCGACAGTACTGTCCGCCACCGCGCCGTGGGCGACCCCACGCGATGAGGCGGCTGAGGCCACGGGGTATCTCCGCACCGATGTTCAGCACCACGAGGTCGACGTTGCCCGCGGGTTCACGGCGCAAGATGCAGCCAAGCGTCATCGACAAGATCGCTCGCGCGTACCTGCTCCCGGTGCGCGACAACATGCCCACGAACTACCAGCCCAGCTTCAGGCGACCCGTTCCGCTGACGATGCTTTGTCAGGACTTCACTTGACCTCCGGATTTCGGGGGGCCGACCGCCCCTCGTCACAGCCGTGAAGGCATCGCCCACAGAACGGCTCCAACCCTGGCTACTCGCCCGATCGACTTGCGCAGGTCCTTCATGAGGAGGAACAGCTGCAGTGGGTCTATAGGCGACGGTTCGAACTCGGCCTGCGCCAGGTAGAAGTCGCGCGCTTGTTCGTC